>NZ_JAKGBH010000050.1:0-32115 GCF_021532515.1 Pseudoalteromonas sp. PAST1
TCAGTCGCAGCAACTACTAGGATTGCGCCGTCCATTTGAGCAGCACCAGTGATCATGTTTTTAACATAATCGGCGTGTCCTGGACAGTCTACGTGTGCGTAGTGACGAGTTGGAGTATCGTACTCAACGTGTGAAGTTGAGATTGTGATACCACGCTCACGCTCTTCTGGAGCGTTATCGATTGATGCGAAGTCTTTAGCTACACCACCGTATACTTTTGCAAGTACGTTAGTGATTGCTGCTGTTAGAGTTGTTTTACCGTGGTCAACGTGGCCGATTGTACCAACGTTTACGTGCGGTTTTACGCGTTCAAACTTTTCTTTTGCCATCTTAAAAAATTCCTATAAAGAAATTAACGCCTGACCCACTATTGGGCCAGACAAGCTAAATCATATAACAGCGCGAGCTGCAATTATTGCATCTGCAACGTTTTTAGCGGCTTCTGCATACTTCAAAAACTCCATAGAGTAAGATGCACGGCCTTGTGTTGCAGATCGCAGATCAGTTGCATAACCAAACATTTCAGAAAGTGGTACTTGCGCATTAATTTGCTTAAGACCACCGAATGCTTCTTCCATGCCTTCGATCATGCCGCGGCGACGGTTTAAGTCACCAACTACATCACCCATGTTTTCTTCAGGAGTGATAACTTCAACCTTCATTACTGGTTCTAGAAGAGCAGGGTTTGCTTCAAGCGCACCTTTCTTCATCGCCATTGAACCTGCAATCTTAAATGCCATTTCATTCGAGTCTACATCATGGAATGAACCATCATATAAAGTCGCTTTAACGCCAAGTAATGGGTAGCCAGCAAGCACACCTTGAGCCATTTGCTCTTGGATGCCTTTGTCTACCGCAGGGATGTATTCTTTAGGAACTGAACCACCAACGATTTCGTTAACGAATTCGTAAGTTGGCGCATCATCTTCCGAAATATCCATCGGTTCAAGTTTAAGCCAGACGTGACCATATTGACCACGACCACCTGATTGACGTACGAACTTCCCTTCAACTTCAACAGCTGAACGGATAGCTTCACGGTATGCTACCTGCGGCTTACCAACGTTACATTCAACACTGAATTCACGTTTCATACGGTCGACAATGATATCAAGGTGAAGTTCACCCATACCAGAAATAATAGTCTGGCCTGATTCTTCGTCAGTTTGTACTCTGAAAGACGGATCTTCTGCCGCTAGTTTACCTAACGCGATACCCATCTTATCTTGGTCAGCGACTGTGCGAGGCTCAACCGCAACAGAGATAACTGGCTCTGGGAACTCCATACGCTCAAGCGTAATGATTGAGTTCGGATCACACAGTGTCTCACCTGTTGTTACGTCTTTAAGACCAATAGCCGCTGCGATGTCGCCTGCGTAGACTACTTTGATCTCTTCACGTGAGTTTGAATGCATCTGAACGATACGACCAAGTCGCTCACGCTTACTTTTAACTGGATTGTATACCGCATCACCCTGTTTAACAGTACCAGAGTAAACACGGAAGAAGGTCAAGGTGCCAACGAACGGGTCTGTCGCAATCTTAAAAGCAAGTGCGGCAAACGGTGCGTTGTCATCAGCAGGACGTTCTTCCTCAGTACCATCTTCAACGATACCTTGGATTTGTTTCACTTGTGTTGGCGCAGGCATATATTCGATAACAGCATCAAGCACAGCTTGAACACCCTTATTCTTAAATGCACTACCACACGTCATTGGAACAATTTCGTTTGCTAATGTGCGCTGACGTAAAGCTGCTTTAATTTCAGCTTCGGTCAGGTCTTCACCTTCTAGATATTTGTCCATTAGTTCTTCTGATGCTTCAGCAGCGCTCTCAACCATGTGAGAACGCCATTCTTCTGCAAGCTCCAGAAGCTCTGCCGGAATGGCCTCATAAGTGAAAGTCATGCCTTGATCTTCGGCATTCCAGTTAATGGCTTTCATCTTAATAAGGTCAATAACACCTTTAAAGTCGTCTTCAGCACCAATTGGTAGCTGAATTGGAACAGGCGTTGCTCCAAGACGAGATTTCACCTGGTCCACAACTGTTAAGAAGTCAGCGCCAGTGCGATCCATTTTGTTTACGAAGATCATGCGAGGAACTTCGTATTTGTTCGCTTGACGCCAAACTGTCTCAGTTTGCGGCTGTACACCAGATGAAGCACAAAGAACAACTACCGCACCATCTAGTACGCGTAAAGAACGCTCTACTTCGATAGTGAAATCTACGTGTCCTGGCGTATCAATGATATTGATGCGATGGTCGTCAAATTGAGCGTCCATCCCTTTCCAGAAACACGTTGTTGCAGCAGAAGTGATTGTGATACCACGCTCTTGTTCCTGCTCCATCCAATCCATAGTTGCAGCACCATCATGTACTTCACCGATCTTATGAGAAAGACCCGTGTAGAACAGAACACGTTCTGTTGTGGTGGTTTTACCTGCATCTACGTGAGCGCAAATACCGATATTGCGATAGCGCTCAAGTGGAGTTGTACGTGCCATATGATCCTCTTAAAGGTTAAGGGCAGATTACCAACGGTAATGAGCGAATGCTTTATTCGCTTCAGCCATACGGTGAACGTCTTCACGTTTCTTAACCGCAGTGCCTTTGTTGTCAGCAGCGTCAACGATTTCTTGAGCTAAACGTAAGCCCATAGATTTTTCGCCACGCTTACGTGCAGCGTCTACTAACCAACGCATACCTAATGCGTTGCGACGTACTGGACGTACTTCAACTGGTACTTGGTACGTTGAACCACCAACACGGCGAGATTTAACCTCTACCTGTGGGCGAACGTTTTCAAGTGCAGCTTCAAAGATTTCAAGGTGCGACTTGCCTGATTTCTCAGCAGCCACGTCTAACGCACCATAAACGATTTTTTCAGCAGTAGATTTCTTGCCGTCTAACATTACTACGTTAACGAATTTAGCAAGAAGTTCCGATCCGAACTTAGGATCTGGAAGAATTTTACGTTGACCTATTACGCGTCTTCTAGGCATTTTGTATCTCCGGTATCTTCAGGTTTGCTCTTTTAGAGTCAATACCCAAAACAATTAATTTAAAAATTTAGTGCTTGGCCTTACTAACGGAGAACCATTAGCCCTTAGGGCGTTTAGCACCGTATTTAGAACGAGCTTGACGACGGTCGCTAACGCCTGCACAGTCAAGTGCACCACGTACAGTGTGGAAACGCACACCTGGTAAGTCTTTAACACGACCACCACGGATTAGGATTACACTGTGCTCTTGTAAGTTGTGGCCTTCACCACCAATGTAAGATGTTACTTCGAAACCGTTAGTTAAACGAACACGCGCTACTTTACGTAATGCAGAGTTTGGTTTCTTAGGTGTAGTTGTATATACACGAGTACATACACCACGCTTTTGCGGACAAGCTTTAAGTGCAGCTGAGTTACTTTTAGTAACTTTGCTACGACGTGGCTTACGCACTAGCTGGTTAATAGTTGCCATTTAAATAGCTCCTGAAATTAAAATTACTACTGAAAAAATAAAAAAATCCGCCCTGTTTACATGCTCGTTACAAAACGTGCAGGCAAATGGGTGGCGGAATTTTAATGAGCAAAGTTTAACCTGTCAACCTTAACTCATCGTAAGGCAGAAGATAACTGCCTTACGATTTCTTAATCTATTGATTAAGCTGAGATTATTGGTTTCCAGAGATATCTGCGTTTAGTGCGTCAGTAAGTGCTTGAGTTGCCTCTTCAGCGCTTACTGTTTGCTCTTCAACGATTTCACCTTGCTTGCGACGGTTTAAACGGTCTTGGTGATACGCAAAGCCTGTACCAGCTGGGATCAGACGACCCACGATTACGTTCTCTTTCAGACCACGAAGCTCATCGCTCTTACCATTTACAGCGGCTTCAGTTAGGACACGTGTTGTCTCCTGGAACGATGCTGCAGAAATGAAAGATTCTGTTGCAAGTGACGCTTTAGTGATACCCATTAACTGGATTTCAAACTTCGCTGGGATCTTGCCTTGTTTCTCAAGTTCACGGTTAGAAATATTAACGCGTGCTACTTCAACTTGTTCACCGGCTAAGAACTCAGTGTCACCGCCGTCAAGGATGATACATTTACGTAGCATCTGACGAATAATTGTCTCAATGTGCTTGTCATTGATCTTAACGCCTTGCAAGCGGTAAACCTCTTGCACTTCGTTAACGATGTAGTTAGCTACATGAGTTACACCACGTAGGCGTAAGATGTCATGTGGTGACTCAGGACCATCGGCGATAACCTCACCTTTAGACACTTGCTCACCTTCGAACACGTTAAGCTGACGCCATTTAGGGATCATCTCTTCGTATGCGTCACCCTCAGCAGGAGTGATTACAAGACGCTTCTTACCTTTAGTTTCTTTACCGAAGCTGATAGTACCTGTGATTTCTGCAAGGATTGCAGGATCTTTCGGCTTACGTGCTTCGAATAAGTCAGCTACGCGAGGTAGACCACCCGTGATATCACGAGTCTTCGAACCTTCTTGCGGAATACGTGCTAGTACGTCACCTGGGTTTGCAGTTGCACCGTCTGTTACTTCAATCGTTGTGAATGAAGGAAGACGTGTTTCTTGCAGACCACGCTCATCGCTTTCGATGATTAGTTTAGGTTCTTTCGCATTCGCTTTACCTAAGTCTTTAACAACCACACGTGTTAAACCAGTTAACTCGTCTGTTTGTGCTTCGGTATTTGAGTCATCAATGTCGCTGAACGAGATTTTTGACTTGTGCTCAAGAACGATTGGGTGACTATGCGGGTCCCAAGTAGCAACGATGTCGTTACCTTGAACTTCTGCATTATCTTGTACTGCTAACACCGCACCGTAAGGTACTTTATAACGCTCTTTCTCACGACCAAAGCTATCGATGATAGTGATCTCTGTTGAACGAGACGTGATAACAATCTTACCGTCTGTGTTTAATACGTACTTCGCATTGTGTAACTTCAATGTACCGTTAGTTTTAACTTGTACACTGTTTTCAGCAGACGCTCGAGATGCCGCACCACCGATGTGGAAGGTACGCATCGTAAGCTGTGTACCCGGCTCACCGATTGATTGTGCCGCGATAACACCTACTGACTCACCTGGGTTGATGATGTGGCCACGCGCAAGGTCACGACCGTAACACTTAGCACATACACCAAAGTCATTATCACAAGTGATTACTGAACGAACGCGTACTTCATCCACTGAGTGCTCTTCTAAAAGGTCACACAGTTTTTCGTCAAGCATAACGTTACGCTCAACAAGTACTTCGTTAGTATTTGGAATTAATACATCTTCAGCAACAACACGACCTAGTACACGTTCACGAAGTGCTTCTACAACGTCACCACCTTCGATAAGCGGTTTCATTGTTAAGCCATCTTCTGTGCCACAGTCGTCTTCGTTGATTACTAAGTCTTGTGCAACGTCTACTAGACGACGCGTTAAGTAACCCGAGTTTGCTGTTTTAAGTGCTGTATCGGCAAGACCTTTACGCGCACCGTGCGTTGAGATGAAGTACTGTAGTACGTTCAGACCTTCACGGAAGTTCGCCGTGATTGGTGTCTCGATGATTGAACCATCTGGACGTGCCATTAGACCACGCATACCCGCTAACTGACGGATCTGAGCGGCGCTACCACGTGCACCTGAGTCTGCCATCATAAACACTGAGTTAAATGAAGATTGCTCTTCTTCTTCGCCTTTCGCGTTGATTACAGTGTCTTTTGATAAGTTCGCCATCATCTCACGTGATAAGTTTTCATTTACACGTGACCAGATATCGATAACTTTGTTGTACTTTTCACCAGCCGTTACAAGACCTGATTGGAATTGTTGGTTGATTTCAGTTACTTCAGCTTCCGCTGATTCAATGATTTCTGCTTTAACCGGTGGGATAACTAAGTCATCGATACCGATTGAAACACCTGACTTCATTGCGTAGTGGAAACCTGTGTACATTACTTGGTCAGCAAAGATAACGGTATCTTTAAGACCTAGACGACGGTAACACTCGTTTAATAAGCCAGAAATTTGTTTCTTACCTAGGGCTTGGTTGATTAACTCAAACGGCATGCCTTTAGGTAGGATTAGTGAAAGAATTGCACGACCTACTGTTGTTTCAACAATAGATACTTGCTCAACTGCTTCACCTTCTTCATTGTCAACTGTTTCGCTAATACGTACTTTTACGCGCGCATGTAGCTCAGCATTACCACTGCGGTATGCTTTTTCAGCTTCTTTAGGATCTTTAAATACAGTACCTTCGCCTTTCGCATTGATACGATCACGAGTCATGTAGTAAAGACCTAATACAACGTCCTGTGAAGGAACGATGATTGGCTCACCATTCGCTGGAGATAGGATGTTGTTTGTAGACATCATTAGAGCACGTGCTTCTAACTGTGCTTCAAGCGTTAACGGTACGTGTACCGCCATTTGGTCACCATCGAAGTCAGCGTTGTACGCCGCACAAACTAATGGGTGTAAATGGATCGCTTTACCTTCGATAAGCACAGGTTCGAACGCTTGGATACCCAAACGGTGAAGTGTTGGTGCACGGTTAAGTAATACTGGATGTTCACGAATTACTTCGTCTAATACATCCCATACTTCTGCCACTTCACGCTCAACCATCTTCTTAGCAGCTTTGATAGTCGTAGCCATGCCGCGACGCTCTAATTTGCCGTAGATAAATGGTTTGAATAGCTCAAGTGCCATCTTCTTAGGAAGACCACACTGGTGTAGTTTAAGCGTAGGACCTACTGTGATTACAGAACGGCCAGAGTAATCTACACGTTTACCAAGTAAGTTCTGACGGAAACGACCTTGCTTACCTTTGATCATATCAGCAAGCGATTTAAGAGGACGTTTGTTAGAACCTGTAATCGCACGACCGCGACGACCGTTATCAAGTAGCGCATCTACCGCTTCTTGTAACATACGTTTTTCGTTGCGTACGATAATGTCTGGTGCTGCTAGATCTAATAGACGCTTAAGACGGTTATTACGGTTAATAACACGACGGTAAAGGTCATTCAGATCAGAAGTCGCAAAACGACCACCGTCTAGTGGTACTAATGGACGTAGATCAGGCGGAAGTACTGGAAGTACTGTCATGATCATCCACTCAGGGTTGTTACCTGATTGGTGGAAAGATTCCATTAATTTAAGACGTTTAGTGATCTTCTTACGCTTAGTTTCAGAGTTAATTGTTGGTAACTCTTCGCGCATTTCAGCAATTAATTGGCCAAGATCAAGTTCACGAAGCAAGTCTAATACTGCTTCTGCACCCATCTTCGCTTCAAACTCATCACCGTGCTCTTCAAGTGCATCTAGGTACTCTTCTTCACCTAAAAGCTGACCACGCTCAAGCGTTGTCATACCAGGCTCAGTTACTACGAATGATTCGAAGTAAAGTACGCGCTCGATGTCACGAAGTGTCATGTCTAGCATTAAGCCAATACGTGACGGTAATGATTTTAAGAACCAAATGTGCGCAACTGGGCTCGCAAGCTCAATGTGACCCATACGGTCACGACGCACTTTAGTAAGCGTTACTTCAACGCCACACTTTTCACAAATAACACCACGGTGCTTAAGGCGCTTATATTTACCACATAAACACTCATAATCTTTCACTGGGCCGAAAATACGGGCACAGAATAAGCCGTCGCGCTCAGGCTTGAAAGTACGGTAGTTGATTGTCTCAGGTTTCTTTACTTCACCGTATGACCATGAACGAACCATATCTGGCGAAGCAAGACCAATGCGAATTGCATCGAATTCTTCGGTCTTATTTTGTTGCTTCAGAAACTTAAGTAAGTCTTTCACCTTAGCTCTCCTGTCGGAGGTTAATCTTGAGGGCGAACCAATCGCCCCTACATTCTATTCGGCCTAACAGGTGCGGCTTACGCCGCACCTAAATGGCTTAATTTTCTTCCAACTCGATGTTGATACCCAGTGAGCGGATTTCTTTCAACAATACGTTGAACGATTCTGGCATACCTGGTTCCATCTTATGGTTACCATCTACGATGTTCTTATACATCTTAGTACGACCGTTCACGTCATCCGATTTCACTGTTAGCATTTCTTGTAGAGTATATGCAGCACCGTAAGCTTCTAGTGCCCACACCTCCATCTCACCGAAACGCTGGCCACCGAACTGAGCTTTACCACCCAGCGGCTGCTGAGTAACAAGGCTGTAAGAACCAGTTGAACGTGCGTGCATCTTGTCATCAACCAAGTGGTTAAGTTTCAGCATGTACATGTAACCAACAGTTACTTGACGTTCGAACTGATCGCCAGTACGGCCATCATAAAGTGTAACTTGACCGCTTCTTGGATAACCACCAAGCTCTAGTAAGTCTTTGATTTCGCTTTCACGAGCACCATCAAAGGCTGGAGTTGCGATCGGTAAACCACCTTTCAAGTTATCAGCTAAGCGACGAACTTCATCATCAGAGAACGAGTCGATATCAACTTTCTGACGACAATCACCTAATTCGTAAACTTTCTTAACGAAGCTACGGATTTCGTGCAGTTCACGCTGCTCTTTCATCATTTCTTCTAAACGCTCACCCACACCACGTGCAGCAAGACCCATGTGTGTTTCTAGGATCTGACCGATGTTCATACGTGATGGTACACCTAGCGGGTTCAGAACGATGTCTACCGTACGACCTTTGTCATCGTATGGCATATCTTCTACTGGTACGATAGTCGAGATAACACCTTTGTTACCGTGACGACCCGCCATCTTATCACCTGGTTGGATACGACGTTTAACAGCTAGGTATACTTTAACAATCTTAAGTACGCCTGGTGCTAAGTCATCACCTTGAGTGATCTTACGACGTTTGTTTTCAAACTTCTTATCGTATTCAGCTTTAAGCTCATCGTACTGGGCAGCTAGTTGCTCAAGTTCAGCTTGCTTGTCTTCTTCAGCAAGGCTTTGAGTAAGCAGCTTTTCAGCATTTAGTGATGCAATTGAATCTGCGTTCAGACCTGCGTCAACAAGTAACTTACGAGCACGGTCTAATACACCTGCTTCTAAGATACGGAACTCTTCGTTGAAGTCTTTCTTCGCTTCGCGAAGCTGCATGTCTTCAACTTCTAACGCACGCTTATCTTTTTCAACACCGTCACGGGTGAAAACTTGTACGTCGATTACAGTACCAGTTACAGAGTTTGGTACGCGTAAAGAGCTGTCTTTAACGTCTGACGCTTTCTCACCGAAGATAGCACGTAGTAGCTTTTCTTCTGGTGTTAATTGCGTTTCGCCTTTCGGAGTCACTTTACCTACTAGGATATCGCCGCCTTTAACTTCAGCACCGATATAAACAACGCCTGATTCATCAAGCTTGCCTAGTGCAGACTCACCTACGTTAGGGATATCTGCTGTGATCTCTTCAGGACCTAATTTAGTATCACGTGCGATACATTGTAGTTCTTGAATGTGGATAGTCGTTAGACGATCTTCTTGAACTACACGCTCAGATAGTAGGATTGAATCCTCGAAGTTATAACCGTTCCATGGCATGAATGCCACGCGAAGGTTTTGACCAAGTGCTAAGTCACCTAGGTCAGTCGAAGGACCATCTGCTAATACGTCACCACGTGTTACCGGCTCACCAACCATACAAGTTGGTTTTTGGTTAATACATGTATTTTGGTTTGAGCGAGTGTATTTAGTAAGGTTGTAAATATCGATGCCCGCTTCACCTGGAATACGCTCATCTTCATGTACATTTACAACGATGCGGCTTGCATCCGCATACATTACTTCACCACCACGCTTAGCAACGATAGTTACACCAGAATCTTTCGCTAGTGTAAGCTCGATACCTGTACCTACCAGCGGTTTGTCCGCGATAAGTGTTGGTACGGCTTGACGTTGCATGTTTGAACCCATCAATGCACGGTTAGCATCATCGTGTTCTAGGAACGGGATAAGTGCTGCCGCTACAGAGATCACCTGTTGTGGTGATACGTCCATATATTGCTGGTCCATTTTGCCCATAAAGGTTGATTCACCTTTGTGACGACATGGAATTAGTTCATCAACAAACTCATTGTTTTCATTCAAGTTTGAGTTCGCCTGAGCGATAACAAACTGACCTTCTTCAATGGCTGATAAGTAATCTACTTCATCAGTAACTACACCGTTTACCACTTTACGGTAAGGTGTTTCTAAGAAACCATAGTCATTAGTACGTGCGTACGTAGACAATGAGTTAATTAGACCGATGTTTGGACCCTCAGGCGTTTCGATTGGACATACACGACCATAGTGAGTTACGTGAACGTCTCGAACCTCGAAGCCAGCGCGTTCACGTGTTAAACCACCCGGGCCTAATGCAGAAATACGACGCTTGTGCGTTACTTCTGAAAGCGGGTTATTTTGGTCCATGAACTGTGATAACTGAGATGAACCAAAGAACTCTTTAACCGCAGCCGAAATAGGCTTAGCGTTAATAAGATCTTGTGGCATTACAGCGTCAAGGTCACCTAAGCTTAAACGCTCACGTACAGCACGCTCAACACGTACTAGACCAACGCGGAATTGGTTCTCAGCCATTTCGCCAACACTACGGATACGACGGTTGCCTAAGTGGTCGATATCATCAACATCGCCAACACCGTTACGAATAGCGATAAGCACTTTCATAACAGCTACGATGTCTTCTTTCGATAATGTGCCAGGGCCAGTATCTGAGTCATAACCTACACGGCTATTGAACTTCATACGACCAACTGTTGATAAATCGTAACGCTCGTCAGAGAAGAACAAGTTATCAAATAAGGCTTCAGCCGCGTCTTTCGTCGGTGGCTCGCCTGGGCGCATCATGCGATAAATTTCTACTAATGCTTCTAAACGGTTGCTTGTTGTGTCGATACGTAATGTATCTGACATGTAGGCGCCGCTGTCCACTTCGTTGATATATAGTGTATCAATCTTAGTGTGACCTGCTTTAACCAATTCAGCCATTAGCTCAAGTGATAGCTCGTCATTCGCGTTTGCGATGATCTCACCCGTTGACTCATCAACATAGTTTTTAGCTACAACACGACCAATGATGTACTCATGCGGTACTTCTAATTGGTTAATACCTTTTTTCTCGATGTTCTTGATGTGACGCGCAGTAATACGACGACCCGCTTCAACAAGGACTTCACCGTCTTCGCCTTTGATATCAAAAGCGGCAGTTTCACCACGTAAGCGTGAAGGAACAAGTTCCATAAGAACTTTACCGTCAGCAACTTCAAACGCAGTTGTATCGAAGAATATCTCTAGGATTTCATCCGTTGAGTACTCAAGTGCACGTAAGATGATTGACGCCGGTAATTTACGACGACGGTCAATACGTACATAAAGGTTATCTTTTGCATCAAACTCGAAGTCTAACCATGAACCACGGTAAGGAATTACACGCGCGTTATAAAGTACTTTACCTGACGAGTGAGTTTTACCGCGGTCGTTATCAAAGAATACACCAGGGCTACGGTGTAGCTGAGAAACGATAACACGCTCTGTACCATTGATAACAAAGGTACCGGTATCAGTCATGAGCGGAATTTCGCCCATGTAAACTTCTTGCTCTTTAATGTCTTTAACTGTGCCTGGTGCTTCTTTGTCCATCACCACAAGACGCAATTTTACGCGAAGTGGAGCAGAATAAGTCACACCGCGAATTTGACATTCTTTTACATCGAATACTGGCTCACCAATACGATAACTTACGTATTGAAGCTCAGAATTTCCCGAGTAGCTTTTGATAGGAAACACAGAACGGAAAGCAGCTTCCAAACCGTGATCGCCATCAGCGTCAGGGACTAAGAATTTTTTAAACGATTCTAACTGCGTCGACAGTAAGAAAGGTATATCCAAAACTTGTGGACGTTTACCAAAATCCTTACGGATACGTTTCTTTTCAGAATAAGAGTAAGCCATGGGGTTCCTCAGCTTGCTGATCTTTGACCCGACCTGTTCTTGTAAGAACAGACTTAACTGGCATCTAAGCCAAGATGTACAACATTAAATTGTTGTTCTATTTTGCTCTGACACTTTCAATACCAAAACAGGTAACAACTTGAAAGTAAAGAGAAAATTAGATTTTATTTGCGTTACAGGATTGCATCGCTCTATAGCGCAAAAAGGCCGGTGATTAAATAATCACCAGCCCTTGCCTGATTACTCAGGCAGCGAACCTAGCGTAAGCTAGATTACTTAACCTCAACTTCAGCACCAGCTTCAGTAAGGTCTTTTGCAAGTGCTTCAGCTTCTTCTTTAGATACACCTTCTTTGATAGGTGCAGGAGCAGCTTCAACAAGTGCTTTAGCTTCTTTAAGGCCAAGACCAGTAGCACCACGTACAGCTTTGATGGCTGCAACCTTGTTAGCGCCAGCGCCAGTAAGGATTACGTCGAACTCAGTCTTTTCTTCAGCTGCTTCAGCAGCAGGACCAGCAACAACAGCAGCAGCTGCAGTTACGCCGAATTTTTCTTCCATTGCTTCAACTAGAGCAACAACGTCCATTACTGACATTTCAGCAATAGCATCAAGGATTTGGTCTTTAGTTACAGACATTACAAATTTCCTAATTATTACGGACTAAATATAGCCCAAAAAAAATATTACACCGAAAGTGAACAAAAAAACAGCTTAAAATTAAGCAGCTTGCTCTTCTTTCTGTACACGTACTGCTTCAATTGTTTTACACAATTTACCTGCAGACGCTTCTTTCATAGCGCTCATTAAGCGTGCAACAGCTTCGTCGTAAGTAGGTAGAGTTGCTAGCATAGCTGCGTCTACTACGTTACCTTCAAATGCAGCCGTCTTAACTTCGAATTTCTCGTTCTTCTTCGCGAAATCTTTGAAGATACGCGCAGCAGCACCTGGGTGCTCTGAAGAGAAAGCGATTAAGCTTGGACCTACAAGTGAGTCAGAAAGGCACTCAAAATCTGTACCTTCAACAGCACGTTTAGCTAAAGTGTTACGAACAACTTTCATCCATACACCAGCTTCACGAGCTTCTTTACGAAGGGCAGTGATAGCACCAACTGTTACACCACGAGAATCTGCAACAACTGCAGAAAGAGCACCAGTGGCTGCTTCGTTGACTTCAGCAACAATTGCTTTTTTGCCTTGAAGATTTAAAGCCATGGGTGTTACTCCTGGTTTAATGGGTTGCCGAAATTGGCTTCCCTGTTCTACTCTTCCCCATCTAAGATGGAGATGCTTTTTACGGCGAGAGCCAGAAGATTAGGAAAATCTATCTGGGGATTCACACCGTCTACGTAGGTAATATATTAAGGCCGAAGCCGCCTACGGTCTTGGACGGAAGTCCAATTTATCGTTTTTACCCGAAGGCATTACGAAATTATGGACTTCAACCCGAATTCTTTACTTGTTTTGAAATTAACTTTCTCAACAAAATGGCGCAAAATTATAGTTCAAATTTCGCGCCATGTAAACTCTTAATTAAGCAACAACTGTGCTTAGAGAGTTTTGGTCAACAGCAACACCTGCGCCCATTGTTGTAGAGATAGTTACTTTCTTCACGTAAGTACCTTTTGCTTGAGAAGGTTTAGCCTTCTTAAGCGCAACAATAAGAGCTTCAAGGTTTTGTTGAAGTTGCTCAGCAGTGAAATCAACCTTACCGATAGTAGTATGGATGATACCGTTCTTGTCGTTACGGTAACGAACTTGACCTGCTTTCGCGTTTTTAACTGCTTCTGCAACGTTAGGCGTTACAGTACCAGTTTTAGGGTTTGGCATTAGACCACGTGGACCTAAGATTTGACCTAGTTGACCAACAACACGCATAGCGTCTGGAGATGCAACAACAACGTCAAAGTTCATCTCGCCTTTCTTAACTAGATCAGCAAGATCTTCCATGCCCACTAATTCAGCACCAGCTTCTTTCGCAGCATCTGCGTTAGCGCCTTGTGTGAATACAGCAACACGAACTTCACGACCAGTACCGTTAGGTAGTACAGTTGCACCACGTACGTTTTGGTCAGATTTACGAGCATCGATACCAAGGTTAACAGCAACGTCAACACTTTCTACGAATTTAGCTGTCGCTAACTCTTTTAAAAGAGCAACTGCTTCGTTGATTTCGTAATCTTTAGTTACATCCACTTTTTCGCGGATAGTACGCATACGTTTAGTTAATTTTGCCATTATCTTAGTCCTCTACGTTCAAGCCCATCGCACGCGCAGAACCTGCGATAGTGCGAACTGCAGCGTCCATATCAGCCGCTGTAAGGTCAGGTCGTTTTGTCTCAACGATTTCTTCAAGTTGAGCACGAGTTACTGTACCCACTTTTTCAGTGTTAGGACGGCCAGAGCCTGATTTGATGCCTGCAGCTTTCTTAAGTAAGTAAGCAGCCGGTGGAGTTTTCATGTCGAACGTGAAAGAACGGTCACCGTAAACAGAGATCACTACAGGAACTGGAGCGCCTTTTTCGATAGATTCTGTACGTGCGTTGAACGCTTTACAGAATTCCATGATGTTTACACCGTGTTGACCTAGTGCTGGACCTACTGGAGGACTAGGGTTAGCCATACCAGCGGCAACTTGTAGCTTGATAATAGCTTCAACTTTTTTAGCCATAATAAATACCTCATTTGGTGGGTCATAGCCTTGTGCGCGCGAGGACGCGTACTCTAACGGCTTCCCAGTTTAAAAATTGGTTCTCACTTTTTAGTGATAAAACAAGTTGTAACTTGCCCTAACACAAAAAGGCCGCTGATTATAAGTTAATCAGCGGCCTTTTTCAAGCTTATTGCCAAAATATTAAACGATTTTGGCAGCTTTAATTTTTTACTTACTTGTCTTGCTCAACTTGACCAAATTCAAGGTCAACAGGTGTCGAACGACCGAAGATAAGAACAGACACTTTCACGCGGCTCTTCTCGTAATCAACTTCTTCAACAACACCGCTGAAGTCAGCAAATGGACCATCGATAACACGAACAACTTCGCCTGGCTCGAATAATGTAGCTGGCTTAGGTGCTTCAGAGTTCTCTTGAAGACGGTTTAAGATGCGGTCAGCTTCTTTTTGGCTAATTGGTGCTGGACGATCAGACGTACCACCAATGAAGCCCATAACACGTGCAGTGCTGTTCACTAGGTGCCAGCTTGCATCGTTCATGTCCATTTGAACTAGTACGTAACCTGGGAAGAATTTACGCTCAGACTTACGCTTTTGGCCAGCGCGCATCTCAACAACTTCTTCAGTTGGTACTAATACTTCACCAAAACTATCTTCCAAACCTTCGATCTTGATGTGCTCAAGAATAGTTTGTGCTACACGCTTCTCGTAACCAGAGAAAGCTTGTACTACGTACCAACGTAGTTTCTTTTCGTTCTTCTCATCCGACATGGGATTAGATCTCCAATCCAGTTAAAAAGCCTACTGCGCGGAATAAAATGCCATCTAATCCCCAAAGGATAAGCGCCATAATCACAGTTGCAACCATTACAATTAATGTCGTATGTGTTGTTTCTTGGCGAGTTGGCCACACAACTTTACGTACTTCGATACGTGCTTCTTTTGCAAACGCAAGAAAAGTACGACCTTTTTCAGTTAGTGAGGCAATGCCTAAACCAGCTGCAACAGCAACCACTACACCAATAGCACGTAATAATACAGATTGGTCTGCATACATGTGGTTACCAACGACTGCGCCTGCTAGTAGCGCAACTGTTACAATCCACTTTACTGAATCCATCGCACTTGATGGTGTTTCTACATTCGTGCTCATAATATTTTTACCTTAACTACAGACACAACAACCCTGCGCTCTGGCAGGGTTAATCCATTAAAATCTAAACTTAAAAACTGACTTGTTTAAACCGATTTTTAATTTCAGACTTAGCACACATTGTGTAAAAAGTGGCAGGGGCGGAGAGATTCGAACTCCCAACCGTCGGTTTTGGAGACCGCTGTTCTACCAATTGGAACTACGCCCCTGCAAAGTGGATGCCTATTATACTTACGCAATTCATTAACACAAGAGTAAAAGATACCCATTAGTTAAAATCTCATCAGTTCGTTTAAAAATCAATATTAACATTGATTAAAAAGCAGTTTATCATAAACCCATTACAGGAACATAAAACAACATGGATCAGTGTGCTGCTATTAAAATCCCCTTTTAATATTGTATTGTTATGCCTCATTTTGTTGATGGCTAATCAGAGTAGTGCCCGTTCATTACACCTTAGCACTTTTAATAGTCAGCAGGGCCTGAGCCAAAATTCAATCACTTGCAGCATCACTGACCAACAAGGTTTTTTATGGTTTGCCACACAAGGTGGCTTAAATCGCTTTGATGGTTATGAATTTAAGCGTTTTAAAGCTAACAGCGATGATAAAAGCATTTCAGGGAATTGGATTACAGGCTGTGTTAGAGATAGTAAAAACCAGCTATGGTTTTCGACTGCAAGCAAAGGGCTTAATAGACTCAACCCTAAAACCGGTCTGTTTGAGGTGTTTTCTACACACCATAATGAAAACCTAAGTGAAGATAAAATTTGGTCTATGGCGTTAGCTAAAGACGATGTTATGTGGCTAGGTCACGAACACGGGAAATTAACCCGTTTTGATGTATCAAATAATAGTTTTACACACTTTCACTATAAATCAGCGCAGCCACTAATTCGAGACATTGTTATTACCGATGAACTAATTTGGCTTGCCACAGATAAAGGGCTTATTTCATTTGACCCAATTACTGAGCAATTTACTCAGCATGCTCAGATTTCCGTGCCGCTCTGGCATCTCAAATTGCTTAATGACAAAAAGCTGCTTATTGGCGGTAAAAAAGGTCTTCATATATTTAATTTAGCAACGCAAAGTAGTGAAAAAATCGAACAGTTTAATGGAACCTGGGTAACAGACAGCCTGATTGACCAACAGCAAAACCTTTGGCTTACAAGTTATGGACAAGGGCTCTACTTTTTGCCTGCTGGTGCTGACTTACAAAAGCAATTCACTCAACATCGTCATGACAAACAAAACTCCAATGGCTTAAGCAGCGACTATTTGCTTTCTCTTTATCAAGACTCGCAAGGTATTATTTGGCTGGGCACAGACGGCTATGGTGTGCACCGCTATGATCCTAAGCAGCAACAGTTCTCTCATCAATTAAAAACCTCTCAAGCAAATTCGTTAAGTCATAACTTTGTCCGTTCAATAGTTAAAAGAGCCAATGGTGAGGTCTGGGTTGGTACCCGTGATGGACTCAATCGCAAAACAACCTCTGGTTATCAGCACTTTAAAGACGCCCTAACCAATAACAATATATTTGCCCTACACGAAGACGCTAACCAGCAGTTGTGGATAGGTACGTACGGAGGCGGCTTAATAAAGTATCAAGACAGCCTTGATGAGTTTACAGCTTTCACCATGCAAAGCCACCAGCTAGCCAGTGACCGTGTTTACGCAATTACCAGCGACAAAACAGGTGCGCTTTGGCTTGGTAGTAACCAAGGCCTAACCCGTTTCGAGCCTGCCTCTGCCAAAGTAACTCACTATAAGCACAGTGATACGCAAAATAGCCTTGCCAACAACACCGTATTTACTTTGGCTTATGATAATAAAGAGCATGCACTGTGGATTGGTACCCGAGCAGGACTCAATAAACTCGATATATCAACAGAGCAATTTAGTTTATTAGATGAACAAAGCTCTGGTGAGACAGGGCTTAGCCACAATATGGTTACCTCTTTATTACTCAGTGAAGACAGCATTTGGGTTGGCACCATGCAAGGCTTGAATCAAGTCAACAAGCGTACCCTCACAGTGAAACAGATTACTGAACAACAAGGTTTAGCTAACGACAACATTTTTGACATTCTTGCCGATAAACAAGACATGCTTTGGCTTGCAACCAATGGCGGACTCACTCGTTATAACCCCAGCACGCAGCAAATGCAGCAGTTTCTACCAGAAGACGGCATTCAGCATCAATCATTTATACTGGGTGCGAGCTTTCAAGCAGACGATGGCGAATTATTTTTTGGTGGTATTAATGGCTACAATCATTTTTACCCTGAGCAACTAACCTTATCGCACACTCCCCCTACGCCAGTGTTAACTGAGTTATTACTTAATAACCGAGCGATTAAAAGCAACCATTTTGATAAACAAACCAATACGTTTGCAAGTGCGACTCAGACATTCTCGTTTGCTCAATCAGCTGGGGTTATCGGCTTTAAATTTAGTGCATTAAAAAATGGCGCGACTCCAAAACATTACCAATATGGCTACAAGCTAGCTGGCTTTGATGAGCAATTTTTATATACCGATGCATCCCTTAGACAAATTAACTATCCACAGCTGCCTGCTGGTCACTACCAGTTATTGCTAAAAGCAAAAGATCAATATGGTCAATGGAGTGACAGTACACAGCTGTTAGAACTTACTGTTGTGCCTCCTTGGTGGCAAACTAATCTAGCCTACTGTATTTACTTTGTGTTTGCTTTAGCACTGACTTGGCTTGTGTTAAATGCCTTGTACAAGCGCAAACTAGCAGAGCAAGAGAAGCAAACCGAAATTGAGCTAAACAAATTAAAAGACCAGTTTTTAGATAACATTAGCCACGAACTCAAAACACCACTTAGCTTAATACTCGCTCCGATCAGTCAATTGCAGCGAAGCAATGCCGATCCAAAAGCTCAAACGCAACTAGCCAGTATTAAACGAAACTGCCAACGCTTACTAGAGCTAATCAATCAACTTTTACAATTGAGTCAACGCCCAAGCACGGCAATTTACACTGTCAGCCCCTATTCTATTACGCCATTTTTAACAGATTTAGTGGCGGATTTCAGGCCTCTGTATGAGCAAAAACAGCTGCAATTTAGCTTCACTGACACCACCACTACAGCACTTAAGATTAACCTTGCTCCTGAACATGCTCACTCGATTTTTAGTAATCTGATAAGCAACGCTCTTAAGTACACCCCTGCAGGTGGCACAGTCGATATTCACCTTAGTGAAGTACAACAAGCGTTAAAGTTTAAAATTACTGATACCGGTGTGGGTATTGCCAGTGAGCATCAGCAGTCGATTTTTCAGCGCTTTACTCGCTTAACATCGTCAGAAGCAGGAAGTGGTATTGGCCTGAGCTTAGTAAAACAACTCGTTGAACAATACGGTGGTTCTATCAGTGTAAGCAGTAAAATCGCTGAAGGTAGCTGCTTTACTGTGTCATTACCTATGATTGAAAGTGCTGATAATCAAGCCAGTAGCGCTATGCAAGTTCATACCTCACAACCAACACTGCTGATTGTTGAAGATAATGAGGAAATGGCAGAGCTACTCCTTTCTTTATTTAATAAAGAGTTTAACTGTATCTGTGCAACTGATGGTCAGCAAGCTCTCGACCTTTGCCAGTCAAACTTACCTGAGCTCATTATTAGTGATGTGATGATGCCAAATATGGATGGTTATCAATTATTAGCAGCACTGCGTTCAAACCCAGCCACCAGCCACATTCCGGTATTATTACTTTCTGCTAAAGCAGATACCCACAGCCGCTTAAAAGGGCTGGATTTATTAGCTGATGATTTTTTGAGTAAACCTTTTGAACCTACTCTACTAGTTAGCAGAGTAAAAGGACTGCTTAATCTAAGACATATTTTAAACCAACACCTAACAGCACAACTGGCAGCTCCTCTGAATAGTGATACAGCCGCTGTAACAGTACAAAATAAAGATTATTCCTTCACTGAAAAGCTTAAGCAGACAGTACAAGCACACTACCAAGATGAAAGCTTCTCGGTTGAGCAGCTAGCCTCTGCGTTATGTTTAAGCTCTCGAGCTCTGCAACTAAAAATGAAAGCCTTGTACTCACAAACACCTTCTGATTATTTACGCAATACTCGCTTAGAGTTTGCAAAAAAACAGCTAATCGATAGCGAACTAGCAATTGGTCAAGTCGCAGAGCAAGCAGGTTTTAGTTCACAAAGCTATTTTGCCCGAAGCTTTAAGAGCTATGTTGGCTTATCACCAAAACAGTATCGAGAAAAACATCAAAAACATGCCGAATTTCGCGTCAGTGAATAAAGTTTTCGCCTGAGTGCTATTAATAAAACACTGATTTTTATAGCTTATCCATACAAACGTCAATAACAACAAAGCCCATAGTGCGGCGTTATTTACTGCATGAGATATAAGTTAAGGAAAGTCATATGCTCACCAAAACACACAAAGCAATTTCGATTACGTTACTTGCTGCGGCACTGACTGCATGCCAGAGTACTTCGACAACCACCAGCAATACCAATAGCCCAGATATAAACGAAGTTGCACAGCAGCAATACAATGGCCCAAAAGCTCGGATCGCTGTTGCCCGCTTTACTGATAAATCAAACGATTCACGTTGGTGGCGTAAAGAAATTGGTGAAGGTATGGCCGATCAACTCACAACCGCATTAGTTAGCACCAATCGCTTTATTGTTTTAGAACGACAAGCACTTGATGCCGTATTATCAGAACAAGACCTTGCTGTATCAGGCCGCGTGAGTGCAGCTTCTGGTGCTGCGTATGGTGAAATAGAGGGAGCCGAAATTGTTGTGGTTGCCGCAGTCACAGAGTTTGATGATGACAACTCAGGCACTCGTGTCGGCAGTGGTGGCTTTATCGGCGATGTATTTAGCTCGGTATCGGCGGGTTTTTCAAGTTCGCACATGGCGATAGATTTACGCTTAATCGACACGCGTACTTCTCGTATTTTAGCCGCTACCAGTGTTGAGGGCGGCAGTAAAGATTTTGACTTTACATCTGCTGCTACCAATTTTGGTGGCGCACTCGTTGGTGGTAACTTAAGTAGCTGGTCAAACACACCAAAAGAAAAAGCACTGCGCGAAGTGATCGTAAAAGCCGTTGAGTTTTTAGAATCAAAAGTGCCAACAACTTATTATCGCTATAATAGTGATAACACCATTGCAGCTGGCCATACAGCCCCTGCACCACTAAAAGTAACCGCAGCTGCAGCTCCTGCTAAAGCGCCAGTTGCATCGGTTAGTGTTCCAACTCACAGAATGCCTTACTACGAAAAAACTGACTTAGCGATGTCACGACTGAACTTGGTTTGTTTGGGTTATTTGAAAAGGCAGCCTCACTACGAAGAATATGAAATAGAAGACGTAGAGTACGATCAAGCAACGGTGATTGCTCTCACTGAGTATCAGCAAGAAAAAAAGCTGAAAGTGACAGGCCTTGCTGATGAGACAACTAAAAAGTCTCTTGATGATTCAGGGTGTATTGCCAAAACGAACAAATCAAGTTTAGAAAGCTTTGGCAGTATGTTTAAATTTAACTAAGCAAACTAACAGCCAGTGCCAGCACTGGCTGTTTAAAACCTTAGTTATAAAATTTGTAATAGCTCACCACGATAAAAATCACATAACAACCAAATTTGTTGAAATGGATGATGCTTAGGCACATCAAGGTGAGTAAGTACTGACTTAAAATCATCAAGATGCCATATAGTACTAGCATTTCGAATTAATAACCAAGGCTGCGTAGACTCGTAGTGTTTCTTAGCTTTTTGTGCCAGCAAGCGATGTAAAGCACAGTGCAAACGCTCGTTACTGGGTGCTAAAGCCATTTCAGCAAGATCTCGTTGCATTGAGATAGACAGCGGCCGACCTAACACCGCCATTGCCTCTGTTTCGCTGGCATATAAATGTGCGACTTCAATATCAAGCCGTTCATCACCTTTATAACAACTCACGTCTGGCTTACTTGGCGTATTATGCCAAATATTACGCATACTCACGCCAAACTGCTTTTCGTAACAGCGCAAAAATAACTTTGCTGCGCCATGCTCGAGCGCTATTTTCTCTTGTTCACTTTCACGATTCATTTAATGTTGCATACACATCTTTTAATAACCCAGAAGCGCCAAAACGAAATAGCTCGGGTTGTAAGTACGCTTCACCCATAATTGATTCAGCTAGGGCTAAATACTCAGCAGCATCGGTGACTGTTCTGACCCCGCCCGCTGCTTTAAAACCAACCTTTTTACCACTCGTTTTTATAGTGTTTAACATGATGTCTGTTGCAGCTAGCGTTGCATTAACAGCCACTTTACCGGTACTGGTTTTAACGAAATCAGCGCCGCCATCAATTGCTAGCTTAGTTGCTGTTGCAATGAGATCATCGCTTAATTCGCCACTTTCGATAATAACTTTAAGTTGCGCTTGGCTGCCACATGCCTCTTTTGACGCTTTGACATACTCTAAAACTTTGCGCTCATCACCGGCAATAAGCGCTTTATAGGGGATCACTAAATCAATTTCATCAGCGCCGCGTTCAATGGCAAATAGGGTTTCATTTAACACTTGCTCTAACGATTGCTCCCCACTAGGAAAGTTAGTAACTGTAGCCACTTTGACTTGCTGTAGTTCGCGCTCAGCGAGAGCAAGCTTTGCATCGCTAACAAACTGGCTATACACACAGACCGCTGCAGGAATGCCTAACTTAGGCTCAATACTGGCAATCAAGTTATTAATGGTTTCTGTTGTGTCGCTGTCATTCAGAGTTGTTAAGTCCATCAGTGCCACCGCTTGGGCAGCGCTTGTTTGCATTTTAATCATAGCTCTTATAGTTGTGTTGCCATATTAGTGACCTATAGTAGCAAATTTTTATCATTCGGCTATAAATCATAACTAATCACCATAAGGCTGCTTATTTACTTGTAACTCGCCGCAATCCCTTGTTAACTAAGTCTTAAGCCAAAACAAACCACCTGGTATAACTTTTAGTTATATAAACTTGGTTTTAATTATTTTTTACTTTTTTTAGAGCACTATATTCTGCTTGCCTGCAATAAGCAGTTTCTTGATGTGTTTTAGGGGTGAGAACAAAGTGCAATATTTACCAATCTTTACCAAATTAGACGACAAACCTGTGCTGGTAGTCGGCGGTGGAGATGTTGCGTTACGCAAATGCCGCGCATTTTTAAAAGCACGTGCTCATGTGACGCTAGTCGCCCCTGAATTTTGTGATGAACTTCGAGAACTTGCTGAGAAAAGTGATGTAACACTCATTAACGACTTTTTCAAAGAACAGTATTTAGATCAGCAAATGCTGGTAATCGCTGCAACTGATATAGACAGCGTTAACAGAGATGTGTTCGAACTTGCTAATGCGCGCAATATTTTCGTTAATGTGGTGGATGATCAACCTAAGTGCAGCTTTATTTTTCCATCAATTGTTGACCGTGATCCAATCACTATTGCAATTTCAAGCGCAGGCACAGCGCCAGTATTAGCGCGTCGTTTACGTGAAAAACTCGAAACGCTTATTCCACAACATATTGGTCCACTCGCTACATTAGTTGGTAGCTTTCGTGACAAAGTAAAACAACGCTTTAAACACTTTGCCGATCGTCGCCAGTTTTGGGAAGGCGTATTTGATTCATCAGTTGTAAGTAAAGTGCAAGCGGGTAATACCGAAGCTGCAACAGCGCAGTTAGAGCAACTGTTAGATGCAAAGCCAGAGCCTGAAGGCGAAGTGTATGTTGTTGGTGCAGGCCCAGGTGACCCTGAGTTATTAACACTAAAAGCACTGCAGTTAATGCAACAAGCCGACGTAGTTGTATATGATTACTTGGTTTCTGATGAAATTATGGATTTAGTTCGCCGTGATGCAGACCTAGTTTGCGTAGGTAAACGTTTAGGCGATCATAGCGTGGCGCAAGAAGATACCAATCAGATGTTGGTCGATTTTGCCAAGCAAGGCAAAAAAGTATGCCGTATTAAAGGTGGCGATCCGTTTATTTATGGTCGTGGTGGTGAAGAAGTACAAGTTCTTGCCGCGAATAAAGTACGTTACCAAATCGTACCGGGTATTACTGCTGCTGCAGGCTGTAGCGCTTATGCCGGTATTCCACTTACTCACAGAGATCATGCGCAAGCCATTCAGTTTGTAACAGGTCACTGTAAAAAAGATGGTCAAGAATTAGATTGGCAGTCACTCGCCAAGCCAAATCAGACCTTAGCGATTTATATGGGCGTGATTAAATCACCACATATTCAAGCACAACTATTAAAACATGGCCGCGGTGCAGATACCCCCGTTGCCATTATCGAAAATGGCACACGTAAAGAACAACGTGTGGTAACAGGGCAATTAGGTGAGCTGGCCGACTTGATTTCGCGCCATAGCATTATTTCACCCGCCCTATTAATTATTGGTGAAGTTGCATCATTGCACCATCAGCTTGCATGGTTTGGTCAAACAGAACAAACCAGCAGCTTTGCCCAGCCAATTACTGGCGTAGCTTAATTTAACTTTTAATCATTTTAGTAGGACGACTAACAATGGCTTTTACACACCTTCAGCAATTAGAAGCTGAAAGTATCAAAATCATGCGCGAAGTTGCTGCTGAGTTTGAAAACCCGGTGATGCTTTACTCAATCGGTAAAGATTCATCTGTGTTATTACACTTAGCGCGTAAAGCGTTTTATCCAGCAAAGATCCCATTTCCACTTTTACACGTTGACACCAACTGGAAGTTTAAGGAAATGATCGCGTTTCGTGACCGCCTAGCTAAAGAGTATGGCTTTGATTTAATCGTCCACAAAAACCCTGAAGGGTTAGAGATTGATATCAATCCATTTGTTCACGGCTCGGCAAAGCACACCGACATCATGAAAACGCAAGGCTTAAAGCAAGCGTTAGATAAATACGGCTTTGATGCTGCGTTTGGTGGTGCACGTCGTGACGAAGAGAAATCACGTGCTAAAGAGCGTGTTTACTCATTCCGTGATAAACATCACAGATGGGATCCAAAAAACCAACGTCCAGAGCTTTGGAATACGTACAACAGCCAAGTTAACCCAGGTGAAAGCATTCGTGTATTCCCGTTATCTAACTGGACTGAGCTGGATATTTGGCAGTATATCTACCAAGAAAACATTGAAATGGTTCCTCTTTACCTTGCCAAAGAGCGCCCTGTTGTTGAGCGTAACGGCACGCTAATCATGGTTGATGATGAGCGTATGCCATTAGAAGAAGGCGAAGTACCGCAAATGAAGTCGGTACGTTTTCGTACTCTTGGTTGCTACCCACTAACAGGTGCTGTGGAATCAACAGCAGGTACCTTAACTGAAATTATCGAAGAAATGCTGCTTTCAACCTCTTCTGAGCGTGAAGGCCGCGTGATTGATCACGACTCTGCTGGTTCAATGGAAAAGAAAAAACGTGAGGGCTATTTCTAATGTCTAAAACAAACGACACGATTAATGAAGTAAGAGAGTTAGGCATCGACGCCTACCTTGCACGTCAACAAGACAAAAGCCTTTTACGCATGCTGACCTGTGGTAGTGTGGATGACGGTAAATCAACGCTGATTGGCCGCCTTTTACATGACAGTCACCAAATTTATGAAGACCAACTTGCAGCCCTGCATAAAGACAATGAAAAAGTCGGTAATGCCGGTGAAGAGCTTGATTTAGCACTTCTTGTAGATGGTCTGCAAGCTGAACGTGAGCAAGGTATTACCATTGACGTTGCTTATCGTTACTTCTCAACAGCAAAACGTAAGTTCATTATTGCTGATACGCCAGGACATGAGCAGTACACTCGCAACATGGTAACCGGCGCATCAACCAGTGATGTGGCGATTATCTTAGTTGACGCGCGTTACGGCGTACAAGTACAAACTAAGCGTCATAGCTTTATCTGTGACTCATTAGGTATAAAGCAGTTTGTTGTTGCTATCAACAAGATGGATATCGTCGATTTCGATGAAACCGTATACGAAAAAATCAAAGCCGACTACCTTAAGTTTGCAGATCAACTAAACGTTACTAATATCAAGTTTGTGCCTATGTCAGCACTAAAAGGTGACAACGTAGTTACACGCTCAGAGCACACACCTTATTACACAGATAAACCACTGCTTGAGTTACTTGAAGACTCACCAGCGGCTGAAATTGATAACGGTTTTGAAGCGCGTCTTCCGGTGCAATATGTGGTACGCCCTAACTTAGACTTCCGTGGCTTCCAAGGCACTCTAACGTCTGGCAAGTTCAGCGTGGGTGATGCTGTAAAAGTATTACCATCAGGTAAAAGCTCAAGCATCAAAGAGATTGTCACTTTCGATGGCAACTTAGATACCGCTGAAGCAGGCCAAGCAATCACTTTAACGTTAAACGACGAAATTGATATCAGCCGTGGCGATGTAATTGTACCAGCCGCTTCAAAAGCTGCTGTAACAAACCGTATTCAAGCTAAACTAGTATGGATGCATGAAGCACCGTTAGTATTAGGTAAAAGCTATAACTTTAAGTTAGGCAGCAAAAATACCTCGGCAGTGGTAAGAAAAATCGATCACACGATTGATGTAAATACCCTTGAGCATGGTCAAGCTGATTCATTACAACTTAACGAAATTGCAATTGTAACCTTAGAGCTTACAGAAACAATTTTGGCTGATGAGTACCACAATAATCATGAAACAGGTGCGTTTATCCTAATTGACCGCTTATCAAACCTAACCGTTGCGGCAGGTATGATTGAGCAATTACTTAGCACTGAAGAACAACAAAGTAGCTTTAGCGACTTTGAAGTTGAATTTAACGCTTTAGTACGCAAGCACTTCCCTCATTGGCAAGCGCTTGATATAACTAAGCTTAAATAACCACTATTCGCCTGTTATAGGAAGTAAAAAGCATGTATCAACAGCTGGTATTAACAGGCATTATGCTGGTATTAGTGGGGTGCCTTTTTGGCACTCGACTAAAACCTGCATGGTTATTTGTCGGCGCCATTGGTATTAGTTATTTAGCAGGGCTAATAAGCCTTGAAGATATGCTAATTAACTATGCAAACCCTTCTTTAATCACTCTTATTCTACTTGTACTCGTTTCGATAGCTGTAGAAAAAACCACGTTAGTGCAAAAGCTTGCTCAGTCTCTTTCGAAAGGCAGCCTGACAAGTTCGGTGACCAAGCTTGGTTTATCAACCGCCTTTTTATCATCATTTACCAATAATACTGCGGTAGTGGCATCGCTGATCAGTGCGATAAAAGAAAGCCCAACACATTCACCGTCTAAACTTTTATTGCCTTTATCATACACCGCCATTTTAGGTGGCACGATCACCCTGATTGGCACCTCAACCAATTTAATTGTTAATGGCTTTGCCGTTGAAGCGGGCATGGAGCCGCTTGGCTTTTTTGATTTTACCTTGATTGGCTTAGGCGCACTGAGCGTTGGCCTTATCACTATTTTAGTGATGCTCAAGTATTTACCAGATAACGGTAAAAACGACCAAGAAGTGGTGCCCTTTTACCTTGAAGGTAAAGTAGAAGCAGGCTCAAAACTTATTGGTAAAAGTGTTGAGGAAAATGGCCTTCGTGAATTAAAAGACTTGTTCTTAGCCGAAATAATCCGCGGTGACAAACGTATTTGTGCGGTTACCCCAAAACAAGTTATCAAAGAAGGTGACGTATTACTTTTTGTAGGTGATATAAAGTCAGTACCTCTGCTCACCCAATTTGACGGCTTAAAAGTTGTGCACGACAAACATGAGAAAGACGTTGAGCACTTAGTTGAAGTTGTTGTTAGCCATTCTTCAAAATACATTGGTAAAACAATTAAAGAAGTTCGCTTTCGTGAACAATTTCATGCTGCCGTTATTGCTATTCGCCGCGGCCATGACCGTTTACAAGGTGGTTTGGGTAAAGTTCAGTTGCAAGCTGGTGATTCGCTGATCCTAGCGCCTGGCAAAGAGTTTTACTCGCTACCTAATTTAAAACGTGAGTTCGTTTATATTTCAGGTCTTGATTTACAAACCCATTTAAAACCTAAGCAATCAAATATTGTGTTAGCAAGTTTTGCAGCCGTATTGGGGTTAAGTATTGTTGGCCTCGTTCCCTTAGTGAAAGGCCTACTCGTTCTTCTTATCGGTTTAATGCTAACGGGTACAATCAAGCTAAGTGAAGTAAAACGTCGTTTTCCAATTGAGTTACTCGCAGTAGTGGGTAGTGCTATTGGCCTTGCCAAACTCATGATAGGCACAGGCCTTGCCGGTGAAATTTCATCAGCCATGTTATACGTATTAGGTGATTTTGGGCCTTACGGGGCATTTATCGCAATATTCTTGATGACGGTTTTGTTTACCGAACTCATTACCAATAATGCCGCTGCCGCGCTTTCATTTCCGGTAGCGTATGCACTCGCCGTTGGTTTTGATGTATCACCGTTGCCTTTTATTATGGCTGTCGCATTTGGTGCATCAGCGAGTTTCATTTCGCCATTTGGTTATCAAACTAACTTGATGGTTTACAGCGCGGGAAATTACCGCCTTAAAGATTACATTGCCATGGGCTTACCTTTATCGATTATTTACTCGATTACGGTTTTAACACTCATACCACTGGTATTCCCATTTCAATAACGAGAGTAAATACAATGGATGAAAATATCGTTTGGCATAATTACGCCATTAGCAAATCACAGCGTAGTGAGCAAAAAAAGCATAAGCCTGCCATTTTATGGTTCACTGGTTTTTCAGGTTCAGGCAAAAGCACAGTTGCTAACGCACTAGAAAGCGCATTAAACCAGTTAGGCGTTCACACCTACCTACTCGATGGCGACAATGTGCGTCATGGCTTGTGTAAAGATCTTGGCTTTACAGATGAAGACCGCGTAGAAAACATTCGCCGCGTTGGTGAAACTGCAAAGCTAATGGTCGATGCTGGTCTTGTGGTATTAACCGCATTTATTTCGCCATTCCAAAGCGAACGCGATATGGTAAGAAACTTAGTAGAGGATGGTGAGTTTATTGAGGTATTTTTAGATACCCCGCTCGACGTGTGTGAAACACGCGACCCTAAAGGGCTTTATAAAAAAGCGCGCGCAGGTGAAATTAAGCACTTCACTGGTATCGACTCAGACTATCAAATCCCTACATCGCCAGAAATTAAAATCGATACCAGTAAAAACACCCTAGACCAATCGGTGCAAGAGCTGGTAGCGTATTTAAAACAACAGCAAATTATAGGTTAAGTCATGAATCAAACGGAACTGCTAGAAGAAATCTTACTCCTCGCACGCCAAGCCGGCAGTGCAATAATGGGGATTTACGAAAAGGACTTTAATGTTGAGTACAAAGCTGATGAAAGCCCAGTGACCGACGCCGACCTAGCAGCTCACAAAGTGATTGTGAATGGCTTACAACATCTTACCCCAGATGTACCAATTCTAAGCGAAGAAAGCGCTGATATTAGCTGGGATATTCGTCAAACTTGGCAACGCTACTGGTTAGTAGACCCAATTGATGGCACCAAAGAGTTCATCAAAAAGAATGGCGAGTTCACAGTGAACATTGCCTTGATTGAAAATGCTAAACCAGTATTAGCTGTTGTCGATGCACCGGCATTAGGTGTGTCGTATATTGCCGCAGAAGCAATTGGTGCCTTTAAAGATAAAGGTGATGAGCGCATTGAACTTAAGGTAACCCGTAAACCAAATAAAGGGCTTATCCGTGTTGTCGGCAGCCGTTCACACCCTTCTCCTGATCTAGCTGAATTTGTAAAACAGTTTGAAGATGTAGAAATGGTTTCAAAGGGCAGCTCGCTAAAACTTTGTCTTGTTGCCGAAGGTAGTGCTGATATATACCCACGCCTAGGCCCAACCTGTGAGTGGGATACCGGAGCAGGTCATGCGATTGCCGAAATAGCAGGCGCAACGGTTAGCAAACTCGATGGCAGCCCACTACTGTATAACAGTAAAGAAGAGTATCTGAATCCGTATTTTGTCGTATCGGCGTTACAGGACTAAAAGCGTTCCGTTAAATACCGTAGGCTGGCTGGGTAGAGCGTAGCGAAACCCAGCGTCTCCCCTGTCATCGCAAAAAAAATATCAAAATTTCATATTCCCTACTTTATGACCACAATCATCTAGCCAATAAGTCCTTGTTCCTATAGTATTTTGCTCTCTCAAACTCATAAAGGAATAACCATGACGACTGTTGAAAAAGCAATTGAATCTGGCTACGAGGCCCAAATTAGCGCACTTTATAAAGCCCTTTCACAAGGAGTGCTTGTCGCTAATGGCGATGAAAGTGAAATCACTGCAGCTGAGGCACGTTTTAAGAAAGGTTTAGCATTTGCCGCAGATATTAAAGCTCGCGCACTTGCAGCAGCAGAATAAATACCACAACTGGGCTTTATAAATAAGCCCAACTTTCTTCTTTTGTAAGTCTCTCCTTACAGCATAGTTATTTAAATACAACGCTAAAACATGCATTCTAAGTCGCTTTTCTATATGCTGCGCGACAATTATTATTCTAATAGTGGAGTGCTAATGAACACACATCAAGATGCTATGCCGTATGATGCATCGACAACAAGTAGTAACTCAAAATGGAATCTTCATGACACCCAATGGGTATTAAGTTTATTTGGCACCGCAGTCGGTGCAGGGATTTTATTCTTACCAATTAATATCGGTATCGGCGGATTTTGGCCTTTGATTATCATGGCATGCCTTGCCTTTCCGATGACTTACTTAGCTCACAGAGGCTTAGCCCGATTTGTTTTATCATCAAAACAGCCTAAAGCAGATTTTACCGATGTAGTAGAAGAACACTTTGGCATTAACACCGGGCGCTTAATCTCTTTACTGTATTTTCTCTCTATCTTCCCTATTTTACTTATTTACGGTGTAGGATTAACCAACACTGTTGATAGCTTTATCGTTAATCAACTAGGTATGGAATCACCACCACGCGTACTGTTATCTGGTGTACTCGTTGGCGGTATGATCAGTTTAATGCTTGGTGGCGAAGCACTGATGTTACGTGCTTTTGCAATCCTTGTTTATCCGCTTGTCGCTATCTTGTTTTTCTTATCGATTTACCTGATCCCAAGCTGGCAAATGCCAGATGTGTCTGTCCCTGAGTTTTCAGGCTTTATGAAAACACTTTGGTTATCAATACCTATCATTGTATTCTCATTTAGCCACGCAGCTGCGATCTCAAGCTTTGTGCATGTACAACGTGCTCACTACGGCAATAATGCTAAAATGAAGTCAGAAGCAATTCTAAAGCGTACTAGCCTACTATTAATCGTGTTTGTTTTACTGTTTGTATTCTCGTGTGTGCTGTCACTATCTACTGAACAAATGGTACAAGCAAAAGCTGATAACGTGTCTATCTTGTCATTCCTTGCCAATATTACAGATAACTCGTTTATTGCGACCTTAGGGCCATTAGTAGCCTTTATCGCGATTACATCTTCATTCTTAGGTCACTTCTTAGGTGCCCGTGAGAGCTTCAACGGCCTTGTTAGTAAGCAAGCCCATATGAACCCTAAACTCGTTGATAAGATTGGCACTGTTATCATGTTCTTTGCTATTTGGTATTGCTCAGTGATCAACCCAAGTATTTTAGACATGATGGATCAGCTGTCAGGCCCTATCATCGCCATGATCCTTTTCATCATGCCAATGATTGCCGTTTATAAAGTACCTAGCTTACACAAATACAGAAACCGCTTAAGCACACTGTTCGTATTAACAGTTGGCTCTCTAGCAGTATTTGCCCTTATCTACAGTATGGTTATTAAGTAATCTCATCATTACTAGATATAGAAGCCCAGCCAGGAAACCGGCTGGGCTTTTTTGTTAGCAACTGGAAAGTTGGAAGGCGTGGCGTAGGTTGGGTTGAGCGCAGCGAAACCCAACAGCGTGGTCATTCGTCATGCACAATGAAGAGATAAAGCTAATTAATAAAAGACGAATTAGCGCAAGGTGAAATAAGCCATTTTAGAGATCGCTAACCTGTTAGACCAGTAGAGATTTTAAGAGTTATTAACCATGGGTTATGAAGAGGGTTATATGGATTATGTTGGGTTTCGCTCCTCTCTACCCAACCTACCAGGCTGACCTTCTCATCTTGTAGGAATAGCCTTAGCCATGAATGTGTTTGTTATGGTCTAGATTCGGCACTGAAGTGCCTTATATGGACTCCTCCTATTGCACAATACCCTTCGTTAATTTTGTCAGACTGCGTGCTTATATGCGGGCTCATAATGAGGAGCTACCTCGGCCCTTTGATGTATTCGCG
>NZ_JAKGBH010000051.1:0-31491 GCF_021532515.1 Pseudoalteromonas sp. PAST1
CGCAGATCTCATCGTAGAGCTGGGACTAATGTTAGTCTCTAATAGACTCTGAATACATTAGCGCAAACCATCTCCGTTATTTTTAGTTATTAACTTGCAAAACGGGGCGTACCATACATTTTGTCCAAAAACGTGTTGAGGCGAATGCCTCAAAAGAGCGATAACCGGTCATTGAGGATGGCTAAATTTTGGGCTAATTAATAGATAAAGTTGTGTCGTTTATTCATATAGTCAAGCAAACGAGCAACGCGCATATCCTACATTTAAATTTATTTAAAATCTTGAAATACCCTCGGTTATTTGTTGGAATGTGGATAGATGAGCTTGAAGTCAGCAAAAATATGCGTGATGAGCGCACTATTAAATTGTTAGGCGTTGCTGAACAAGGAGAGATATTCAATGGCTTTTGCCCTCGCACCAGATCAAGAAAATGCTTACCCATCACTCATTACGGCATTGTGCGCGCGCGATGCGTATACTAGAGGCCATTGTGACCGCGTCTGTGCGCTTGCGTTGGAAGTGGGGCGTGCGGCCGATTTGAGTGCCCCCTCATTAGATGACTTGCGTATTGCCAGTCAATTACACGACGTGGGTAAGATTGGAGTTCGTGATACTGTTCTCTCGAAGCCTGGAAAGCTCACACCTGATGAAAGGGAAGAGATAAAGGCTCACTCGGTTATCGGTGAGAGAATAATTAGTGAGACATTCCTGACAAACAGAGACGAGGTCGCGTCTATTGTCAGACATCATCATGAAGCATTTGATGGAAGCGGATACCCGGACGGACTGGCTGGTGCCGATATTCCCCTGAGTAGTCGAATACTTTCGATCATTGATGCGTATGATGCACTGACGACTAGCAGGCCATACCGCATGGCTAAATCGCACCTTGAAACTATGAATATCTTGAAGCATGAAGTGGACACGAAGTTTGATCCAAATATTTTTTTGTTGTTTACAAAAGTCATAAAGGCCAGTTCGGCACGTGCCTCGTAAACGCTCGTTCCTAGAATACGGTGAACGCTGCCTAAAAAGTCTCTGCAGATGATATTTGATCCGCCACCCACTTTTTTGCTAACGCAAAAGCAGGCGTTGTCTCAAATGCACCTGAGCTCAGGCGTTGCTAATGTCTGCAATTGGCACAGAGCCGTCCTTCGGCTCTAACTCATTTATGCCCCAAAGCGAGTTTGTGGAAGATAAAAGCAACTTTTCTTAACACTTACTCACCTCTGGGCTCTATAGAATTTTCCGGTGAGCAAGCTACAAGGCATAAGTGTCACAGCATCATGTTTTGGCTGTAAAATAGTGTACGTTGTAACTTTATATGGCAATAGTCATACCCTAGCAACTTTGAACTTTAACCAACATTAAACGTGCAACCGAACAAGAACGGTTTTGTTAAGACAGATATTCATGAAATACTTGATGATTTAGGTTGTAATGTTGGGGGGATAATCCGATGTTTATTAGACTTTTAGTTGAGACTAAAATTTAATGGAAATTCTAGTTGTTTGAACAATTTTGTTCCGAACATGTCTTTTGATTTAAGTGTACAGATTTAATTGAAGTAAGGGTACGCCCAACCACACCCAGCAACAACGTTTTTTGTATTTGAAAATACTGCCAATCACAACACTATGCCACTACAAACTGCATCTTTAATTACCCAAGTGAATGCATGAGCTCTTTCACTATTCAATTCATACACTCTATTATCCATCTCGCTCTAAACACTCTACTATTATGTCTCTAATTTAGAGTATTTAGAGTATTTAGAGCGTTATGGATCGAGTCTAAAAATCTTTAACCACTTTTTAACTGCTGTGCTCAATATGTAAATATTTACCATTTTCTTCGATTACCCTTCCTTGCTTAATTAAAATATTAATTAACTTATAGTGAAACTTGCTATCTTGTTCTGAGCGCATCTTTCTTATTGTCGAATTGCGTTTATCGAGCTGGTTTGCTAGCACACCTTTTGAGACTGGGCCACTCTTCTGTGACGTTTTTTTTATTATTTCATCGGCACTTTTTAATACTTTCTGCCGATCAGCAATAAGTTTTTTATTTATGACTTCCATATAGTAGTCTATGTTTTGCTGAAAGTAGCGAGTTGAGTACATCAATTCTTCAACTGTAACAACTCCGGTTTCAACGGCAAGTAGTGATGCCATCTGTTTTATTTGTTCTGTTGCTCTGGCGTAAATTGCACCGAGTTGAATATGGTTCAACAATTTATCTTGATCAAAGTACTCAGTAACCTTTTTTAAAAAATCTTCGCAATCAGGTGATAATTTAATCTTGTCATTTAACCCATTCAGAGCTTTGCAGCGCTCAAAGATATGTTCTGAGGGCCTACAAATCGATGGAATAATGAGCTTTCCCCTGAACTCTTCACCTCTGAAATAGAAAAAACGACCAATAAATCCACTACAAATAGTTTCTTCATTAATTAATGAGTCAGCTTTGGTTGGTGTTGAGTAACTCGCAAGCGAGACATAGGGGTTATCCATACCGTTTTTAATATAACTAGCTGACATCTCCAGTTTTAATAAATGGCTTTCTTCGTGTTGAGTTAGAGAGACCTTTTTACTTAACTGTTCAATCTCTTTACTTACTTTTGCCCCAATTTCTCTTGTATAATTACCACTTAATAAATATAGAGAAGTAGTTTTCAATTCAAGAAGTAAGTCCCCCATGCCTGATTCAAATGAAGCTGATTTTGATGATAATGCTTTATTAAACAACTCATGTCCTTCATCTAAAAGATAAACAACACCTAAAGACTCGAAGAGATCTAAGATGATATTTCTGTCAGAACGTGGTTTTCCATGAAACATTTCATTGTGTCCAAGAGCAGCCATAAGTTCTTTTACATAACGTTGATGAGCTTCTTTACCACTTCCAGAAAGAGCTGTGATCATTGCAAAAAATGTCATTTTTTCACCGTCTATATTGAGTCTCTTATGACTGAGCATTGATAAAATAACTAGCGCGGCGGCTAATCTTAGTGAGGGTAAGGCACGCCTTTCAGTCAAAGCAATATCGTTACATATATCTCCAGCGAGTCCTGGTGGCGAGTTAAGATCTACTCCATTTAATAGTTCTTCAATTTCATCAAAGTACTTGTTTTGTTTATAGACTTTGCTTTTTGTGAACTTATCAGCATTCTGAGAAGGTTTTAGATAAAAAGCTTTATCATTTTTAAAATCAGAAGAGGGGGAAGTTTTAGTACAGTCATTTTTATGAACTGTGTTTTCATTTAAAGGCTTCGGTTGATTGTTTCTGAACACATGAGTGATTTTTTTTAACAAACTTTTCATTGTAATTTCCTTATACGTTAAATTCGATTGATGGTTTTTTTTAAGACTTGAGCCTTGCTTTCGGAAGTTTTATCCTTTCTTTCAGATAGTTTGTATTCCACCCAACTATCAATTGCAGATTTTGGCCATAACCTCCGTCTCCCAATTTGTATACTTTGCGGGATATCAACTCCATCTCCCCCCTTATTTATAGTGTTGTAGATTTGTGCTCTACTTGTACGAAGGAAAGCTGCTAATTCATCGGCGGTGAGTAATTTATTCATGTCATTCATCTCGTTTTTAGAGAATGTGTTTCGATGTGATGTATTTTTTCAAAGATAATAAAAATTTAATTAGGCAAAATTTTGAATGATTTTGCCCTAACTTTTTTCTATGGATTTGATATGTACAGGGTATTAGGTAGTTTAAGAACACAATATTGGTTCTGGTTCGTTCGGGATAAGTTGATTGAACTTGAATTAAGAGAGAGTCGAAATAACAAGAGGAAGGAGAACTTAAAGAGACAAAAAGAGAACGCTACTCTTACCCATATTTACTCCGATAAAAAAATGGCAGTTAAATTGCAAAAACTATCACCTTATTCAAATTTTGAGAAAGAGTTTACAAATAATGGTAAGAAATACAGAAAAGGTGAACGTGTGGCGCATTCGACATTAGTCAAGCTGATTGACCAAGTGATACCTGGTAGTATGCGTGCTTATGAAGAGGGGCCTCAGAAATTATTTTTAATGATTGAAAGTGACAGTATGCTTCAAATAGTTTATGAAATGGCAACTCAATTGTTGATTATTTGTAAAAGTAATGATGAGATTTTACTAAAAGATAAAGTTTTTAATTCATTAGTTAACTCTTTATCTAGTGAGATAAAACTTAGTGTCTTCAGCGGGACTCTAGAAATGTTTAAGGCATTTGATAATATTATCAATTACTTATTTCGAAATAATGAGTGGAAAAAATTTGTTTCAGTAATATACCTAGAAAAAAGAGAATCAGAAGATACTTTCTTTCAGCCAAAATACTTTGGGCTTAAAGAGTTAGCTCCAATTATCATAGGGTATGGTTTTTTTATGGCTAAATATTTTGACCAAGTTTACTCACTGGCTAAAGTTTGTTACGAAGAGAGGTACTTGAGTTTACTAAACAAGAATTTCTTAATTAGTAAAGAGCTTTGGCGATTTGAGAAGTTTGGAAAGATTGAACTTTCAACAAAAGAGAAGGAGATTCAATATTTATTTCAAAGAGCTAATACTATAGGAGAGCCCAAATTTTTTGCAGAAACGAAGTTAAAGTATCTCTAGTTAAAATTGACTTCTTGAAGCTTAGGGACAATACTGGGACACTTGGACTGTTAAGTAGGATTAGTTTAAGTTAACTCTACTTAGTCAAAGTTACCGTCGTTCTGAGGCTTTAAGAGAATAAGACCTAAATAATAAAGCATATATTAGCCCTCCGGAGGCTAAGTTGCAGGTTCGATCCCTGCCGAGAGCGCCATTTGCTCTTCACTTTAATATCTTCTAAGCTCGATTTATTCCTTCAGCAATCTCAAAAAGCTAATGACTTATCAACCTATCGCCTGTGGCGACTACGATAAATATGAATTATGGTGCATGCATAACTCTTTATTACGCATTACCTTAGAATCTGGTGAGCAGTTAGAAGGAAAAGCTGAGACCCTCAAAATACTCAACTCCGATGGCGAGCACCTGATTTTGGCAACAAAAAAAGGCGAACATGCCGTCCGCCTTGATTTAATTAAAAAGGTTGTCGAGCTATAGCCATTTTTTATTTTTAAAGTAAATGCCAATCCCAACGGTTAGCACCACCAAGAAAATAATAAACAAGCTAAATGCGTAAGGGCTTTCAGTGCCCGGAATACCGCCTACGTTTACACCTAATAAGCCTGTTAAGAAGCCAAGTGGTAAAAACAGTGCAGCAACCACCGACATCACATACATGCGCTGATTTAGTTGCTCAGATACTTGGCTAGTAATTGCTTGTTGAATAATTTGCGCGCGTTCAATTGAGCTATCTAGCTCTTCTAAATAACGGATCAACATATTAGTTGTTTCGTTTAAGCGTGCCTTATCGTCTTCATCTAACCACTTATACTTGTTGTTTAACAAAGTAATAAGTGCTTCTTTTTGTGGCCGTAGATAACGTTTTAACGCGATTGTCTGGCGGCGAATTTGTGCTAATGATTGATGATCAAAGCCTTTGTTTGGTTCATCAATTTCATCTTCAAATCCATCGAGTGTGTCATCTAAACTGTCGATAACAGCTTGCATACGCGAGGTTAGGTTTTGCGCTAATTGGCACACTAACTCAGAAATTGTGCAAGGACCATTGCTGCCATCGAACGATTCAACAATATCTTGCACCGATAATAAACGGCGCTTACGTGTTGTGACCACAATGTTTTCGTTAATAAACAAGCGTAGCGAGACCATGTCTTCTGGACTTTGCGCTGGGTTTAAGTTAACTCCACGTAAAAACAGCATATTACCATTAGTGACTTTACTTAAACGCGGGCGTGTTTCATCGGCAATCAGCGACTCAAGTTCGTAATCAGTTAATAAATTACTTTGCTCAAGCCATTCAACGGCTTCAGCTTGACTGTAGTCCATGTGCACCCAAAGTTTTCCGTGTTCGGGTTGCCAATTTTGCAGCTCAGTACTATTTTCAATAGCACGTGCACCGCCTTGTTCGTCTAAGATTAAGACATGAAGTAACCCATTGATCATATTGAACTCTCGTTTTACAAATAGTGCGATATAGTTGAGTATATACATTAGTATAGTCAAGACTATATTAATGAAATCGATTTATCGAGGGGATAAATATATTTCGTTGGTGTTTCTAGCTCTGTAGCGTATAAGACACTTTTTTATAGAGGGCACATTAATGAGCGCAAAAATTATTGTTGGCTGGCGAGAGTGGCTTGGCCTGCCTGAACTGGGAATAGAAAAAATCAAAGCAAAAGTTGATACCGGAGCGAGAACTTCATGTATTCATGCTTTTGACATTGAGGAATTTTCAGAAAATGGCGAAGCATGGGTGAAATTTACTACCCATCCTCTACAAGACGATGTAGAAACAACGGTAGAGTGTCGCGCCAAAGTAGTTGAGCGTAAGTATGTGACCAGTTCAAGCGGTCAGCGTGAGCTACGCTACTTTATTGAAACAAAATTAGTCGCAGGAACCCAAAGCTGGCCTGTAAGGGTGACTTTAAGTAACCGTTCAACAATGAAGTTTAGAATGTTGTTAGGGCGTACAGCAATGGAAAATCGCATAGTCGTTGATCCGGCTTTATCTCATTTATTATAGGAAAAGGACTTATCACACGTTGTTACGTGTATGAGTTTATCAGTTAAGGTTTTTAACTATGAAACTTGGTATTTTATCTCGCAACCAAAATTTATATTCAACACGTCGCTTAATTGAAGCAGCAGAGCAACGTGGTCACGAAGTGAAAGTAATTGATGCACTTCGTTGTTATATGAACATCAATTCAGAGCAGCCTGAAATCCATTACCGCGGTGAAAATTTAAAAGATTTTGACGCTATCGTACCGCGTATTGGTTCATCAGTGACCTTTTATGGCTGTGCGGTATTACGTCAGTTTGAAATGATGGGGGTATTCCCTGTCAATGAATCAGTGGCGATCACTCGCTCACGCGATAAGTTACGTTCATTACAGCTACTTTCACGTAAAGGTGTGGGTATGCCAGTAACAGGCTTTGCAAGTAAACCTGATGATGTAAAAGATTTATTAAGCATGGTGGGTGGCACGCCAGTGGTTATTAAGCTACTTGAAGGTACCCAAGGTATTGGTGTGGTATTAGCTGAAACACGTAAAGCTGCAGAAAGTGTAATTGAAGCGTTTATGGGCTTAAAAGCCAATATTATGGTGCAAGAGTATATCAAAGAAGCGGGCGGTGCGGACATTCGCTGTTTTGTATTAGGCGATAAAGTAATTGCTGCGATGAAGCGTCAAGCGCAAGAAGGTGAATTTCGCTCTAATTTACACCGAGGTGGTAGTGCGACATTGGTTCGTATTACTCCAGAAGAGAGAAGAACAGCGGTTGCAGCTGCTAAAGCGATGGGTTTAAACGTAGCGGGTGTTGATTTACTTCGCTCTGCACGTGGTCCATTGGTGATGGAGGTTAACTCTTCACCTGGTCTTGAAGGTATTGAAGTTGCAACCGGCAAAGACATTGCAGGCATGATTGTTGAGTTTATTGAAAAAACAGCGGCATCAAAAAGAACTGCAACGCGTGGTAAAGGTTAAGCCTTTACCCATAGGAAAATAAGCGCTCTATTAAAAGGAAAAGTGCGTGGCTAAGGTTAAGAAAAATACACCGTTTTCAATTTTAGGCGATACGGTTGGTGTTGGCGAACGTAAAACATTTGCGATTGAAGCTGCCAAGCTTTACACCCACTCGCCGTTAAATATTCCAATTGAAGTCGTCAATGGTGTGCAGCAAGGGCCTGTATTAATGGTATGTGCTGCAATTCACGGTGATGAGCTCAATGGTGTTGAGGTTGTTAGGCAGTTGCTTGCTAAAATCGATCCAGAGCAATTGCGCGGTACTATTATTGCGGTACCGATTGTGAATGTGTTTGGCTTTATTCACAAGTCACGCTATTTACCAGACCGCCGTGACATGAACCGCAGTTTTCCGGGCTCAACACGAGGCTCGTTAGCAGGGCGAATGGCGAATGCGTTTTTTACTCAGGTGGCAATGCATTGTACGCATATTATTGATTTGCACACAGGTGCAATTCACCGAACTAACTTGCCACAAATTCGTGCCAATTTGAGCGACCCTGCAACGGCGGCTATGGCAAAAGCGTTTGGTACTCCAGCGGTGATTGACGCGTCACTTCGTAATGGCTCATTGCGCAGTGAAGCGGCCAATTTAGGAATACCCGTTATTACCTATGAAGCCGGCGAAGCGCTACGCTTTGACCCAATAGCCATTGCAGCTGGTGTGCAAGGTGTTGACTATGTCATGCGCCATTTAAAAATGGTGCGTGGCAAGCGTGCTAAAAAGCTACCAGAGCCGATTATTGCAAGCTCGACGAGTTGGGTACGCGCTGAAGTTGACGGTATTGTTCGTGCACAAGTATCACTCGGTGAGCGAGTAATGAAAGGGCAGGTTCTAGCTTATATTAGTAGCCCTCTTGGTGATGCTGAGCTTGAGTTACTAGCGCCACGCAGCGGTATTGTCATTGGTCAGCAAACAATGCCGCTGGTAAACGAGGGGGATGCCGTATTCCATCTTGCTTACTTTGCTCACGCAAACAGCCTAGTTGAACAACAGCTCGAAAACTTTATTGATGAAATAAGTGATATTGAAGACGAGTTAAAAACCGCAGAATTAAATAACTAATACCCTATTCTGTAATTCAAAAAGCCAAACTACCTGTTTGGCTTTTTTGTATCCGCCTGTCCCCATCTAATACTTGACCTTAGAGCAAGTACAAGTTTTATAGTTTTTTTACTTACTTGTCGTAAGAATGACTAAAGGATCAAAGATGAAAATTTTTCTATTTTATACAGGCTTATGCACGCTTGCTATTTCACTTACGCACGGCTTTTTTACTGAGCAAAGTGTTGTTCACATTGTGTTATTTCACCCTCTAGTCATTTTATTTAGTTTTATATTAATCGCCTATGGAAGCAGAAAAAAAACACCTCTTTAGCAAGCATCTCGTTAACTTAAAGTCGTTACTTTTTTGGACCTAAAATACGTTTTATGGTTGGCGCTTTGGTTGCCGTAGGTGGGTTTTTTAGGACCATCACAGGGCGGGTAACAAAGATGTTGTTTGGGTAAATCACTTTGTGACCATCAACGTGTTCAAGTACCACGTTCATTAGTCCCATTTCGATAATGCGGCCTTCTAAGAAGTTTGCACCGTCAATTACTCTCACCCAAAAGCCAACGCGGCAGTCGTTTTGAATAAACATCAACAAGAAGGCTGTTAGGTTACTTAGTAACGACCAGGCTGCAAAAAGCGCGACACCTAGCATGGCAAAAATGGATGAGCCAAGTACTAGTAAGCCGCGTAGCTCTATACCCCAAAAAACCAATACTAAACACAGCATGACAATGGCAAGAATGATATTGAGCAACAGCTCAGCACGGTATTCACGATGCGGATCAGCTTTGCCTTTAATTGCTTTTAACAGCAGTTTTTTGGTGGTTTTACGAAGCAGCGGGTAAAGCAAAACCGCGATAACAGTCACGATTAAATGATATTGCTCGTTAAAGAATTCGACGAAGTCCAAAAGGGTTCCTAAATTAATATTTTACGTTTCGATTTTAGCTTTTTAGCTAAACAATAACACTACTTTAAAAGGTATTTTTAACCGTTACTAGCCACTGCACAGAGTCGATATCATCATCTTGCTTGTTAATTGGTGCGGCAATATCTAGGTGAATTACCGTACCGGCATTGGCACGGCTTGGCGCTAAGCGAAGGCCCACTCCCACATTTTGCAGCACGTTACCGTTATCGCCATTATCTTTGTTGTTATACCAAGCTCTACCAATATCATAAAACGCGGCACCACCCACTTTAAACAATTGCAGTAAGTCATATTCCCAGTAGTAGCGCTTCTCTAAAGTCACTAAAAAGCTGCGGTCGCCAACTTGGTAGTCAAGCGGGTATCCACGCAGGCCATTCTCCCCACCAATCGTGAGTTGCTTATCAGCTGTGAGATTTTCTGCATATTGTAGGCGGGCTTTGGCATACCAGCTTTGTCTTAGTGTGGTATTGAGGTAATACTGTAACTGCGTGCTGGCAAACAGGTTTTCTACGTCATCGGTTTCTTCATTCCAGTAGCCATCAAGGTCTGCTTTAAAGCGCCACAATTGGTTGTCTCCAGAGTAATGCGCCTTTGATAAAGATAACGAATAAATAGTACGGTTGGCATCGTCGCTAAAATCTTTACTCGAATAACCGAGTAAAGCGCGGATATTCCAACCGAGGTTTAAATCTTCTGTTCGGTAGATGCTATCGAAATTTCTTACCTTAACGTAATGATCTTCAAACCACTGTGCACTAACATAGGGGTAGTTGAGCGTTCGGTCTTCAGCAATAGGTAAATTTGTTAATGATATGGCCTTGAAAGTATCCTTACGATTTTCTACCCCGAGTTTGATACGCTGAGTCCAGCTATTGCCAAGTTGTGATGAGTGACCAAAGTAAGCACGGTTTAATATGGTCTTTTGCTCAAATTCGCTAACTACATCACCACGGTAGTAAAGAGATTCTCTACGCTGGTCAGAGTAACTTGTAACACCGTAACTGTAGGGCGTATCAATCGAGAAAAACGGGTAGCTGACATCGAGGTAATGACGTTTACCGTCATCGTTGTCTGAGTATTCTAAACGGCCTTGATAACGGCTAGAGAATATATGTGGATCGTCATACACAAATAGGTAACCTGTGCGATCAGCATCACGGGTGCGGCTAAATGACACTCGTTTACCCCAGCCTAAAAAGTTTGACTCGCGAAAGCCAATACTCGACTCATTCTCACCGCCGCTACGGCTAAAGCTTATTTCTGGTAATAAAGTCCACAGATCGCGCGTAATGACTTTTACATGGACGTTGCCATCACAATCGAGCTTTGCGTTGATACGTGCATCATATAAATAGCCTTGTTTACGCAGTAACCGCTCTGACTCTAGTAATTTACGTGGATTGTAAACATCACCTTCTTCGAACAATAAAACGCTGTGTATTACTTCTGGCTCAGTCGTCATGTGAGCGCGATTGGCAAACCGGAATAAAAAGTTATTTTCTTCTTCTAGCTCAGTGTTAAAGACATTCAGCTGTTCAAGTTCAATAGAGACTATTTTACGGTTATTAGCAGCGTCGGGTAGGGGGTTATCGGCATCGAGTTGGCGGCGTAAGTTATTATCTTGCGATTTAAGCGTGCGCTGGTTTTGACAATAATTATTATCGTCAGTGAATTGCTGTTCTGCATGAACATTGGCTGCTATGCAGATTGGTAATAGTGTTATTAGCCTAGCAACAAAGTGCGACTGCTTAAATCCCATTTACACCCTTAGTTGAGTATGTCCTGTGCAACTACTACATACTAAGCGTGGAAAAAAGTCTAGCTTATTATTGTAATTGCATGACTAAATATTGATAAAGTTGCGGTAAAACTGCACTGGCCTCAATGCCTTCAGCATTGATCCAAATACTTTCACTGTAATGTTCAAAGTTTAGATTAAAACTATGATCTGTAAAGTGAAAGCGTAATTGATGACGATCAGCGCCAGCATCAAAGTCGGCGGTTGTTATTGCTGGAGCGTGTAAGAAAAGGGTTGCCCAAAGTTCAAAGTCTTCGTCGTGTGGAAGCTCACTTGACGTTATGAGAATGATTTCATGCTCAGCATCATAGCTTAGTTCAGTCATAGCAGTCCTAATTAGAGGCAAGATAGTCGCGAATGGTATTTAAAAACGGTGCGCCGTACTTATTGAGCTTAGTGAAACCAACACCCGACACTTTTAAAAACTCACTGTCGTTGGTTGGCATTAACTGCGCCATTTCAGCGAGGGTTTTATCATTGAAAATCACATAAGGTGGTACATCATCAGCATCTGCCAACTCTTTACGTAAGGCACGTAATTTTGCAAACAGCTTTTTATCGTAATTAAACTGAGCAAGTTTATCTTGGTAAACGTGCTTAGCTTGTAGGCGAGGTTCAGCAAGTTGCAGTGCATACTCACTTTTAAGCACCGCACGGGCGGCTTCGGTTAAGCGTAATGAAGAGCCTTGGGTAATATCTTGGCTCAATAACCCTTGATGGATAAGCTGCCTTAAAATACTCAGCCAGAACTCCACACTATGCTCTTTTCCTATGCCATAGGTGCTTAGCTGGTGGTGATTGTTATCACGAATACGGCTAGTGTTTGCGCCGCGCAGTAACTCAACAATATAGCCAATACCAAAACGTTGTTCTGCACGATACACACACGAGAGAGCTTGTTGCGCGACAAGTGTGCCATCAAAGCTAGTCGGTGGGTTTAAGCAAATATCACAGTTACCACAGGTTTCGCGCTTATATTCACTAAAGTAATTTAGCAAAATTTGTCTGCGGCATGTTTGTGCTTCGGCAAAGCTGGCCATAGCATTAAAGCGCTGTTCTTCAACACGACGCCGTTGCTCGTCTTCAATATCTTCAAAAAAGCGGCGTACGCGACCAATATCGGCCGGATCAAAATACATTATCGCTTCTGCAGCCAGACCATCACGACCTGCACGACCGGTCTCTTGGTAGTAAGCCTCAATGCTTTTTGGAATATCGTAATGCACCACAAAACGTACGTTTGGTTTATTAATCCCCATGCCAAAGGCAACGGTCGCAACCACAATTTGAATATCGTCACGGGCAAAGCCCGATTGCACAAATTGGCGTTGTTCATTGCTCATACCTGCATGGTAGGCGGCGGCATTAAACCCTGCGTCAGCAAGTTTTTCGGCTACATCATCAACCCGTTTTCGGCTGGTGCAATAAATAATGCCGCTTTGATTTTGCTGCTCTTTTAAATATCGAAGCAGCTGTACCATAGGTTTGAATTTTTCTTCTATGGTGTAACGAATGTTAGGTCTATCGAAGCTACCAGTGTGCACGTAAGGGTGGTTAAGCTGAAGCTGTTCAATAATATCGTAACGAGTTGCTTTATCTGCCGTTGCTGTAAGGGCCATCATGGGCACGTGCATAAAGCGTTGCTTTAACTCGTTGAGCCGACAGTAATGCGGCCTAAAGTCATGCCCCCAATGCGACACACAGTGAGCTTCATCAATAGCAAAAAGTGCGAGTTTAAGATGACTCAAGCGCTCTAAAAATTCGTGTTGTAATACTTTTTCTGGTGCAACATATAACAGCTTAATTTGGCCGTAGTGTAATTGTTGATAGACAGCTTGTTGCTCTTCAAAAGGCAGGCTGTTATTGATGTAGGCCGCTTGCACGCCGAGCGCTCTTAGTTGGGCAACTTGGTCTTGCATCAAGGATATAAGCGGCGAGATAACCACAGTAACACCATCGAGGATCAAAGCGGGTACTTGATAGCATAATGATTTGCCTCCACCCGTTGGTAGAAGTACAAGCGAGTCTTGGCCGTCTAGCGCTGCGGCTATAATCGCTTCTTGGCCATCACGAAAGTCCTTGTAACCAAACACTTGTTTGAGTACGGCTTGTGGTGATCGAACGGGTGTGTTGGACATTGCGGTATTGGTATTCATCGCCGAGCATTTTAGTGGTTTTTTATAGCGATGTCTTTAGCAATATACCCAAACTATCTCAAAATGCAGAATTCAGCGTTTCACAGGAGCTTAATGTCACGGCGTTACTTTGCAACAATGGCAGTCCCTTTTAAGAAGTAAATACATGGGCTTATTTAGCGTGTTTTGGTTGCGTCACTGTTTAGGGGGCGTAAAATAGCGCTTTTAAACTATAAAGCCAAACTTATGCCTACCAACATTGAGCAGCGAAAAGGTGTCATTTTCGCTTGTTTAGCCTTTTTTATGTGGGGTCTTGCACCCATTTATTTTAAATTTCTTCAGCAGGTTTCTGCTTTTGAGATCTTAATGCACCGTGTTATTTGGTCGGTGTTATTTTTACTTCTTATTATTGCAGCTCGTCATCAATGGCAGCGTATTCGAATTGTGCTTGGGCAACCTAAATTACTTTTGATGTTGGTAATAACAGCAAGTTTACTTGGCTTTAACTGGGGGTTATTTATTTGGGCGGTGAACAATAATCACATGCTCGATGCTAGTTTAGGTTATTACATCAACCCACTACTAAATGTGTTGCTTGGTATGTTGTTTTTAGGTGAGCGGCTGCGTAAATGGCAAGGCGTTGCTGTAGGCCTCGCGCTTTGTGGTGTGCTGCTTCAATTAGTGAGCTTTGGATCATTTCCTGTGGTTGCTTTTTCGCTAGCTGGCTCGTTTGCTATTTATGGTCTTTTACGCAAAAAGCTGCCGATTGAATCATTACCTGGGTTATTGCTCGAAGCACTTATTTTATTACCTGTTGCACTTATTTACTGGTGGTTTATGGCGCCTTCGCCAAGCTCTGATTTAACTGCAAATGATTGGCATATTAACGTGTTACTGATAAGTGCAGGAGTGGTGACAACTTTACCACTGTTGTGTTTTACCGGTGCAGCAAAACGCCTTCAGTACAGCACATTAGGCCTTTTTCAGTACATAGGTCCAAGTTTAATGTTTATGCTTGCCGTGGCTTTTTATGGTGAGGTATTTGATGCTGAGCGTGTGGTGACCTTTGCCTGTATTTGGAGCGCTTTGGCGTTATTCAGTTGGGATTCGTACCGCCAAAGTCGTAAGCAACGCAAAGCGAAATTAGAGGCAGTGACTAAGCCTGTATAGGCTTAGCTTATTAGCTTGTTGCGCCCAGACTCTTTTGCTTGATAAAGCTTTAGATCGGCCTGTTTTATTAGTTCATCTAAACTATAAATAGGCCCATTATGAAAACCAATCGACAGCGTAAACTTGATACGGTCTTTGCTAAATTCAGGGCTGTGCTTTTCAACAAATAAGCGGAATTTTTCTAAACGCTGTAACGATTCATGTCGGTCTTGATCAGCAAAATATACTGCAAACTCTTCACCACCAAAGCGGCCAACTAAATTATTTTTAAAATACTTTGCCATACATTGCGATAGGCCCTTAAGCACTTCATCACCGGCATCATGACCATAGTTATCATTTATTGATTTAAAGTGGTCAATATCGATCATAGCTAAAGAGACAGAGTTTTCTGCCAGTTTTGCAGCTTTGAGGTGGCTGTTTGCTTCACCAAAGAAATAGCGGCGATTAGGCAGCTTAGTGAGGTAATCAGTGTTTGCCTGTAAACGAATCGTTTTAATGTTTTCAAGCATGTCGACGTTTTGACTTAGCCGGCAATAGAATTCTTCATTATTAAATGGCTTGCGAAGGTAATCGTCTGCACCAGATTTTAAAAAGCGCGTTGATAAGTGCAGAGTATCGAGTGCAGAAATGCCGATTATGGCTTTTTCATCATTGGAATATAAACGACGAATTTCAACACAAAGCTCATCCCCATTCATGTTTGGCATTTCGTTATCGGTAATGATCACCGATATTTTTGGGTTTTCAGCCAGTACTTTTAAAGCGTCGACACCATCAACAGCTTCAATGGTTTGGTATTTGTGACGAGTTAATAAGTTACAAATGTGGTGGCGAGTTGCCGCTGAATCATCAACGACAAGAACTTGCACTTGTTCATTTCGAGGCAAGCGAGCGAGTTGTTTTTCCAGATACTGATAAGCTTGTTTATTTTCTTTAGTAATGTAGTCAATTATTGGGTGCTTTTCGACAATATTACGCGTTGTCTCATCTAGGTTTCCCGTCATGACAATTGTGGGAATATCAGAGGCGATAGTAAAAGGAATTGCTTCGCCTTTTGGTGCATCAGGTAGAATAAAGTCTACTACCGAGCAAAAATAAGAGTGCTCTTCAACTAACTTTTTTGCTTCAGCCAACGAGCCTGCAATATCGGCTTCATAACCAACTTTTTGCGCGATATGCTTTTGCACTCGCGCAATCGTTGGCGTATCTTCAATTATTAATATTCTTCTAGTCACGGTTTGCCTTGTTATAACTTTTTGGCGAAGCAATAGTTACTACAAGTTTTAACCTTAAAAGCCTAAAAAAGCAAATCGTTATAAGCTGTCTGACTCAGAATAATATTCAACGCTTTGTGTTGTTGGGTTTGCAATACGGGAACGTCCAAACAATGTATGAAATTTCGTTTTGCAAGTGGTTTGCTTTAGGTATTTGACCCAAGCACGTTCAATTGCATTGGTCGCTTCAAGATTGCCGGTGACAACTTGTACAAATTGAGTTTGAAATTCATTTTGTGGTTCTAGGGTTTTGTTGTATAAACCCTTTAGAACAACACCATGCTGCTCGAGAATGTCGGCTTCTAGCAAAGTGAAGTGACCACTACGACCAAAACCGCGTGGGAAATTTTGATCATCATAGAATTGACGTTGGCTTGCAAATGCCTGACGAAGTGATGAAATGTCATTGCTCATGGCTTTATCCTCATGCCCTAATTTCTTGCTGGAGTATGGATCAAGTTGTCGATTTTATTAAACAAATTATTTTTATCGTAAGGGTAAAAAATGGATATCGATTTATTGAAGACTTTTGTTGAAGTGGTCCGTACGCGCCATTTCGGTAAGGCAGCTGAAAATTTATATATTACACAGTCTGCGGTGAGTTTTCGGATCAGACAATTAGAGCAAGGTTTAGGCGTTAACTTATTTATTCGCCAACGTAACAACATACAGTTAACGGCGCCTGGTGAGCGATTACTGCCACATGCACAAATGATCATTACGGGTATGCAGCGCGCAAAAGTTGATGTGGCACTTGCAGATAATATGCATAAGCAAATTAGCTTAGCAGGAACACCTAATATTTGGGATGCATTTTTACAGTTTGGTATTACTAATATTGTTTCTGCTATGCCGGGTGTGTCGTTAGTTGCTGAAGTCAAAGCACAACAAGAGAGTACTCGCTTATTACTGGAACGTACTCTAGATTTAGCTGTGTTGTTCGATCCCCCTAAAGTAGATGAACTGGTTGTACAGCGAATTTGTGAGTTACCTATTATTCCTGTGAGTGCTTTTGAAACAGCAAATAGTGAAAACTTTTTCGATAACCAATATGTGTATGTTGATTGGGGTACCACCTTTTCTTTATGGCATGCTCGTGAGTTTAACGGCCACGCCCCTCCATATTTTAGAACCAGTACGGGCCGTATTGCGCTTGATTTAATTTTGAAGTGCGGCGGCAGTGCCTTTATTCCTCAGTTATTAGTTGAAGAGCAGCTTAAATCTGGTGAGCTTTATCATGTTGAAGATGTTGCGCATACATCGCGTGATGTGTTTGTTGCTTACCACAGAGACAACGAGCAAACCCCTCTGTTAGAGAAGTTAGTCACTTTATTAACTGAGCTACAAATAAAAGCTTAAAATTAATTTAATTTAGCTTTCATAAAAATTTAATTTTACAACAGTGAGTTACGTTTTTATTTCAAAATTAATTACATTTTATGAAGCTAAATTGACGCTTTTATTTCAACTGTCATCTTTCTGTCATTTTTTGCTGTCACACTGCGCGCATTGAAACACAACATGTGTTTTTTGTTGCGATTATTGAGGAAACGACATGAAATTTGCAAAGTCTAGCTTATTCCTAGCTTTATTTGGTGGTTTATCTTTTTCTGCACTAGCTGATGTAGATGTATATGGTAAAGCAAACGTGACTGTTCAATCATCAGATGATGGCGAAGGGTCTTTCACTGAAATTAAAAGCAATAACTCACGTTTTGGCTTAAAAGGTTCAGAAAAAATTTCTGAAGGCTTAGAAGCGGTTTATAAATTTGAGTTTGGTGTAGACGTATCTGACGCTGATTCAAAAGGCGACAATGACGATAACATCACTGCGCGTAATCAATACGTGGGTGTGAAAGGTAGCTTTGGTCAAGTTGTTATCGGTCGTAACGATACAGCAATGAAGCAATCTCAAGGTAAAGTTGATTTATTCAATGACCTTGAAGGCGATATCAAAAACGCATTTAAAGGTGAAAACCGTTTAGGCGACACTATTTCTTATGCTTCTAAAGACTTCAGTGGCTTCAAAGTATTAGCAACTTATGTAGCTGAAGATGATGTAGATGCTGATAACGGGTACTCAGTAGCGTTAACTTACGGCGATGCAAAACTTAAAGAAAGCAAACTTTATGCATCAGTTGCAGCTGACAGCGAAGTAAAAGGTTACGACATTGTTCGTGCAACAGTACAAGGTAAACTAGGTGACTTCAAACTAGGTGCTATGTACCAAACACAAGAAAAAGTGGATGGTAGCGCAGAAGCTGATGGCTACTTAGTAAATGCTGCTTACCAAATGAATAGCAACACATTCAAAGTACAGTACCAAGTAATTGACTTTGATGAAGGCGATAAGAAAACAGCTATTTCTGCAGGTGTTGATCACAAGCTAAACAAAAACACCAAAGTATTTGGTTTCTACTCAACGTTTGATACAGACAATCAAGTTGACCAAGATTACCTAGGTGTTGGTATTGAATACAAATTCTAAGTGAACACTCCCTTACTTGTGAGCCCAGCTAATTAGCTGGGCTTTTTTTGTTGAACAACAAAATTATACTGAAGTTAGCTTTAAGCTTGTGCGTAGTTTGATTTGCCTGCAAGCCAGCGTTGAATCAATTTATCGGTAAGTTCTGGGTAGTCATTCAATATTTTGAAAGCGATGGGTCTGACATGATTGAGTGTTTGTTTATCGCGGTTTAGGTCGGCGATTTTGAATTCAGCTAAGCCTGTTTGTTTGGTGCCAAGTACTTCACCTGGGCCACGGATTTCGAGATCTCGCTCAGCAATCACAAAGCCATCATTACTTTCACGCAGCACACCTAAGCGTTTTTGCGCTGTAGCTGATAATGGCGCATGATAAAGTAAAACACAGTGTGATGCCGTTGCCCCACGACCAACACGGCCGCGTAGCTGGTGAAGTTGTGCAAGCCCTAACCGTTCAGGGTTTTCAATAATAATAAGGCTCGCATTAGGCACATCAACACCCACTTCAATCACGGTTGTGGCAACCAGTACATGAATATTGCCGGCTTTAAACTCACTCATAATGGCTTGCTTTTCGGCGGCTTTCATCCGGCCATGCACCAAGCCAACGTTTAGCTCTGGCAGTGCTGCTTTTAATTGCTCGGCGCTATCCTCGGCGGCTTGGCATTGCAGTACTTCAGATTCATCAATCAGAGTGCAAACCCAATACACTTGACGACCTTGCTCTGAGCATGCTGTTCTCACACGTTGAATAATTTCGTCTCGGCGTGCATCAGGAATAGCCACCGTTGTAATAGGCGTTCTACCGGGTGGTAACTCATCAATCACTGAGGTTTCTAAATCAGCGTAGGCTGTCATTGCTAAGGTTCGCGGGATAGGGGTTGCAGTCATCACTAATTGGTGTGGGTAGCAATCACCAAAGCGGCCTTTTTCACGCAGTGATAAACGCTGATGAACACCAAAGCGGTGTTGCTCATCAATAATAATTAAAACGAGATTATTAAACTCAACCTGTTCTTGGAATAATGCATGGGTGCCAACAATCATTTGTGCTTCCCCAGAGGCGATTTTTTCCAAAGTCGCTGCTCGCTCTTTACCTTTACTTTTGCCACCTAACCAGGCAACTTCAACACCGAGTTGATTAAACCATTGGCTAAAGTTGATGCCATGTTGCTCTGATAAAATCTCTGTTGGTGCCATTAGCGCTACTTGATAGCCTTCGCTGATAGCACTGAGCGCACTGAGCGCTGCGACTAAGGTTTTACCAGAGCCGACATCGCCTTGTACTAGGCGCATCATCGGAAACGGGTGTTGTAAGTCACCTTTGATTTCTGCCACCACACGACTTTGCGCGTTGGTTGGGCTAAAAGCTAAATTAGCTAAAAACTGTTGCTCAAGTTGGTTATGAGGTTTTAAAGCAACCGCTTTTACCGTTTGCCCTTTTTGGCGTAGCTTTAAAAGGCTTAAGTTTTGCGCAAGCAGCTCTTCAAACACTAGCCGTTGCTGGGCAGGGTGCATACCTTGTTCAAGGGCAGTTAAATCAATATCGTTTTGTGGGCGATGTAAGGTCATAAGTGCATCGGCTAAACGCATTCCGGTCGGCTGAAACTGTTCTGGCAGCAACTCTTCGACAGGGTACTTAGTTAATAGTGCAAGTGCTTGATCGCTAAGCGCACGAATAGATAACTGTTTTAGCCCTTCGGTAACAGGATAAACAGGCGTAAGCGTGGTATTAGTTGGTTGCTCAGAAGGGGTATCCGATAAACTGTATTCAGGATGTGTCATTTCAAAGCCAACACGACCACGGCGGATCTCACCAAAGCAACGAATGATTTTACCTGTACCTAAGGCATTTTTTTGAGCCGCGCTGAAGTTAAAAAACCTGAGCGTTAAACGGCCCGTGCCATCATTTACTTGGCAAACCAGCATGCGCCTTTTTCCAAAGGTAATTTGGCTGGTTTCAATAGTGGCTTCAACACTAACATGGCTATGCGGTTGCAGCTCGCAGATGGGATGAATACGGGTGCGGTCTTCATAGCGGTGAGGTAAATGAAACAGCATGTCTTGCACCGTATGAATATTTAGCTTAGCAAGGCGCTCGGCCATTTTTGGGCCGACGCCTTTTAATTCTGTAATTGGGTATAACGCTAAGCTAGGATGACTCAAAGGTGACTCAAATTATTAATTAGTAGACTGTTTTTCAGTTTACTTGCACTCGTTAGTGGCTTCAAGCGGTTGCGTGTGTTTTAAAATGTTCCAGAACGTTTCATCAGCAACAATTTCCCCATTTTCATCCAGCTCAGGGTACGGCAGCTCTTTTTCGCGGCATTGTTCAGCAATGATAGGGTGACAGCCTTCAAACAAAATACGATGCTTAACTTTCGCATCAAGCATATCGCGGTTATAAAGACCTGCTTCTTCACGTTGGCGCTGTGCTTCAAATAAAATAAGTGCCGCTGCAACAGATACATTAAGAGATTGCACCATTCCTTGCATTGGGATGATGATGTTTTTATCAGCATGAGCGAGGGCACGCGGCGAAATACCATCACGTTCTTGACCAACAATAACAGCTGTCGGTTTGGTGTAATCAATTTCACGAAAGTCGACTGCGTCGTCGCTGAGGTGAGTTGCTAAAATTTGTACATCAGGATTTTGCGCACGCATCATGGCTACGGCTTCATCGATATTGCGATGCAAGTGAGTTTCGAGCCAGTTTTTACTACCACCTGAAGTATTGTTAGTTAACCATTTTTGATTCTCTGGCCATACAGCATGAACATGATGGCAGCCTGTCGCGTCAGCTGTGCGGGCAATGGCCGATAAATTATGATGCTTATGTACTTCTTCTAAACAAACCGTTAGGTCCGTTTGGCGGCGATCTAACACGCGCTTAACACGCTCAAAGCGAGTTGTATCCATAGTTGTGTGCTCGTTGACGGATTCTAATTGGCGCTGATTATACCCTAGGGAACAACAGCACGGCTAATTGGGTTTTGTAATGAGATCAGCGTTTCTGTTGATTGAATAGCTTCGATGGCTTGTATTTTGTTAATTAACACATCTTGTAGATGATCAATTGAGCGTGCCATCACTTTGATAAATATACTGTAATTACCCGTGGTGTAATAGGCTTCTACGACTTCTTCTAGCTCTTTTAAATGCAGTAACGTTTGTGGGTAATCACGGGCATTGTTGAGGTTAATACCAATAAAACAGCAAACATCGTAACCAAGCTGTTTGGCATCAATACTGACTTGGGTGCCTGTAATAATTCCCGCTTGTTTCATCTTTTCGACTCGAACATGAATAGTTCCGGCACTTACTGCAAAGCGTTTAGCAAGTTCTGCATACGCTGTTCGCGCATTTTCCATTAAAGCATTAAGGATGTTTTTATCGAGATTATCGATTTGATAATTTTCCATGGTATTTATTAGTGTTAATTATTGAATCAGTAAAATTTATAGCATTATTTTTATGAAAATTTCAATGTTAAGTTCTTTTTATTGCGGGTTATTGAAAATTATCTTTGTTTAGTTGAGGATTGTTTTAACAAGAGGGGCCAAGCAGCGGGTTTCTCTAATCAAGCAAGTAACAATAACTGGGAATGAGGCCAATTATTATGAGTTCACACTACCTGCAGCAACAGCAGCAAATTAGTAAAGTAAAACAGTTTTTTTCAAGCCAATTAGAACAACAATTAGGATTAGTTGAGGTACAAGCGCCGATCTTGGCAAAAGTAGGCGATGGTATTCAAGATAACTTAAGCGGTACTGAAAATGCTGTATCGGTAGCAGTGAAAACAATTCCGGGTAGCCAATTTGAAGTAGTGCACTCTTTAGCTAAATGGAAACGCAAAACCTTGGCTGATTACGATTTTTCGGTAGGTGAGGGGCTCTATACGCATATGAAGGCGCTTCGCCCAGATGAAGAATCTTTAAGCCCAATTCACTCGGTGTATGTTGACCAATGGGATTGGGAAAAAGTAATTTGCGAGAGTACTGAGCGCACCTTAGACAAGCTAAAAGAAACCGTAACATCACTTTATCAGGCTATTAAAGCAACCGAACGCTTTGTATCAAGCGAGTTTGGTTTAACGCCATTTTTGCCAGAGCAAATCACCTTTGTACACAGTGAACAGTTACGTCAGATGTATCCTGACTTTACTGCAAAACAACGTGAAAAAGCGGTAGCACAAGAATACGGTGCGGTATTTTTAATTGGTATAGGCGGCACACTTGCCGATGGCAAAATTCATGACGTACGAGCACCGGATTATGACGATTGGTCAACCCAAACCTGCAGTAAATTTGCAGGCTTAAACGGTGATATTTTAGCTTGGAACCCGGTGCTAGAAGATGCCTTTGAAATCTCTTCAATGGGCATTCGTGTAAGTCCTGATGCATTAGCTACTCAATTAGCGATTACAGGCGACCAAGCTCGTTTAGAGTTTGATTGGCATAAACAGCTACTTGCGAAGCAGTTCCCGCAAACAATTGGTGGTGGGATTGGTCAATCACGACTCGCTATGTTGCTGTTACAAAAACAGCATATCGGGCAAGTACAAGTTGGTGTTTGGCCTGAACAGCTAAAACAGCAAGTGGAAGGAATTCTCTAAGTTAAGATTAATGACCCTGGTAAAAAGAGGCTTAAAGCCTCTTTTTTATTAACTGGTTTTAAACTCCACCTCAACCTTGTTCTCTTCAAGCTTAACCTTGCAAGGGGGGTACTTACGGTTTGTACGTAGCACTTTTTCAAAAATATGTATTTCTACCCCTGAGTGCAATGTTTTGTTAACGACTAATTGCGCATCTTCAAGTAAATCATGCAAATGATGCTCTAAACTTGATAGTTTTTTCTCAAGCATTTCAGCTTGCTCGCAATAGTGCATTTGTGTGGCCCCTATTTTGGCCAGAAGAGTTTTTTTCTTTTCTGCATCTTTTACTAAATCCGCTTTTTCGATAGCCGCTTGTAAGGTATCAAGTTGCGAATCTGTTTGTGCTAAATCTTTGAAGCATTGGTCTGTTTGTGCTGTTACATCAGCACCTGAAGCCGCTAAGTTAATCACCATCTTCGCGCCTGATTCATTGCCAATTTCGCCAGCAATAACTATTTGAGCATCTAAAATTTCACCGCCAAATAGTTTTCCTTGGGGGTTATCTTCTTGGCCGACTTGCAACAATTTAGTGGCTTTCATTACACAATGGCTGGCTTGACGGTCGATGAGGATATTGTTTGCTTCAAGGTAGCTGTATTGACCATGTGATAAGTGAATGTCGCCTTGGCTGATGATATTACATGATAACTTTTTATCTTCGAGTTGGTGGCCAATTACGCCTTGTTTTATGGTGATATCACCAGCTGCAGATAAATGACCAGACTCTACAGTGCCCATAACTGTTATATCGCCTTTGGCATTAATACGCATTCCCGGCTCAACATTATGAGTTACAATGACGCTACCTTCAAAATCTACATGGCCGGTTTTTACGTTGACATCGGCAATGGTAAAAATATCATCAACACGCATGCCATTCGCGATATCTACTGGAACACCTGCAATGGCTGAAATAAGTTCAAGCGGATTATTTTTAGATATTTCGGTACCTTCACCAGCAACTAGAGTATTACTTTCACCAGGCTTGGCTGGTAATACATCACCGGTAACAGTAAAGCCTTCTTTACCCGGAGTCGCAGGGATTTGCTTGATAAGTAATACGCCGGGTTCGACACTGGCGAGCTTGCCAAAATCACGCATATCGACAGTACCATCTTCACGCAATTTGGGTTTTTTTAAGCGATCTTTGAGCGTTTCAACTTGAGAAACTAGTTTTGATGGTTGGCCATCGATAGGTAAGCGACCTTTTGCTAGCACGCCTTTAGCGACTTCTCCTGCTGGTAACTCAAACTGTTGTTGTAATAGCTGTTCCAAGAAAGCTTGTTTGTACCCGCGAGCAACGCCCGCTCTGATAAGCTCCTTTTTAGCTTCATCAAGCGTCATAACTTTGCCGCCTTCAGCAAGAGTAAGTTCGCCTGTAGCAAGCATTTTATCATCGCTTAGGGTTACAACTAGGCTCGCATCATGTTTAGAGGCAACAACAAGCATGCGCTCGTTAGAATCACTTTTGAAGAATTTATTGATAGCTTCATGATCCACTCTGCATTCGCAAAATGGTGACTTTTCTAATGCTTCGATAATAAACGCAGCACTAGGAGGCGAGTTTTCATGAACATCTAATAAAACGTTGCCGTTGTGAGCGAGCTTAAACACGTGGAGATCCTTTTTGACTACATTAGCTAAAGGTTTTATTTGTTATAACAACAGAGTGCTAGAGATTTGCTAATGAGTCAAGAATTTCGGGTGAGGGAAGCAATAACTTTTTCTAAAAAAGTGCCAGCAACTTTGTGTTGCTGGCAGGGCTGATTAGTTTGTTGAAGGTAGTTCCATGATACCGTCAATCTCAACTTGCACACCTTTTGGTAACGCACGTACGCCAATTGCGGCGCGTGCAGGGTATGGTTGCTTAAAGTACTGGCTCATTACTTCGTTGACAATCGCAAAGTTAGATAAGTCAGTTAGAAAGATATTTACTTTCACCATGTCTTGAATTTGGCCGCCGGCAGCTTGGCAAACAGCTGTTAGGTTTTTGAATACTTGGTGAGTTTGCTCAGTAAAGTCTTCAGAGATCACTTCCATTGTTTCTGGTACAAGTGGAATTTGACCTGATAAATAAACAGCCGTGCCTACTTTAACTGCTTGGCTGTAAGTACCGATAGCTGCAGGCGCATTATCAGTAGAAATAAAAGATTTGTTCATGATTATCCTTGTTACTTTTTACGATAGACTCTTTGCACATCAGGCATAACGCGAATGCGGCGCATAATGTTAGCAACATGAACGCGGTTTTTAACCGTGATGCCTAAATCTATCATGTATAAATTACTTTCTTTTTCGTCAGTCGCTATTTCAACAATATTGGCTTGGGTTGAGGCAACAACATTGGTTAATTTAGCCAGCGCACCTTGGTGATTAATAATCTCAATACGAAGGGCAGCAATATATTCTTTCTCTGGGTTATCGTCCCATTTTACAACGAGGTATTTTGAGCGCTCTTTTTCCCAACCACGAATATTTTTACATTCTTGGCGGTGAACCGTAAGGCCTTTACCTTGGCTTATATAAGCTGTAATTGCATCACCTGGGACTGGGCGGCAGCATTTAGAGTAATTAACTAACATGCCTTCAGTACCGATAATGGTCGCTTTTGCTTTTTGTGCTAGGTCGTCTAGGTCGTCTGCATCAACTTGCATCAAGCGTTTTGCAATAAGCACACTCATGAGATTACCTGAGCCTATTTCGACTAGTAGCTCAAGGACGGTATTTAGTTCATGCTCTTGAAGTACACGGCGAATGTTTTCATCTGGAATATCATCCAGTTTGGTTTCACCAAGTGCTGAGTCTAGTAAACGTCGACCGAGCAGCATGGCTTCTTCATGCTGTTGGCTCTTCAGGTAATTGCGAATACCTAAACGTGCTTTACCTGTTACAACAAAGTTTAACCAAGTTGCATTAGGGTGCGCTCCAGAGCTGGTGATGATTTCGACCGTTTGCCCTGTATCAAGCGCTTTGCTGAGTGGGTGAGGTTTACGGTTAACGCGTGCTCCCACACAGGTATTACCTACATCAGTATGAACTGCATAAGCAAAGTCGACTGCTGTCGCACCCATGGGTAGCTCAACGATACGGCCATCTGGCGTGAAAACATAGATCTCTTCAGGGAATAGCTCTGTTTTAACGTTTTCAACAAACTCAAAAGACGAACCAGCGCTTTGCTGAAGTTCCAGTAAGCTTTGCATCCATTGGCGAGCACGTTGTTGTGCTGTGTGGCCTGCATTATCACCGGCTTTTTTATACATCCAGTGAGCAGCGACCCCTTTATCTGCCATATGATCCATATCGTGGGTACGAATTTGAATCTCAACAGGAATACCATGAGGGCCAACTAATGAGGTATGAAGCGACTGATAGCCGTTAGTTTTTGGTACAGCAATATAATCTTTAAAGCGAGTTTCGATTGGCTTGTAAAGGTTATGCGCAACACCTAATACGCGATAACAGGTATCCATATTATCAACATTGATACGAAACGCGTAGATATCCATCACTTCGTTAAACGAAAGCTCTTTATTAAGCATTTTTTTGTAAATGCTATAAAGGTGTTTTTCGCGGCCAGATATAGTTGCTTCGATGCCAGACTCTTCTAAACGTGCTTCAATCTCAGTCTTAATATTACTGATAACTTCTTTACGGTTACCGCGTGCTTTGACCACTTCTGATCTTAATGCGCGATGGCGCATCGGGTATAACGCTTGAAAGCCTAAATCTTCTAATTCATTTTTAATATCGTGAATACCAAGGCGGTTCGCAATTGGTGCGTAAATCTCTAGGGTTTCACGGGCAATGCGACGGCGTTTGTCAGGGCGCAGTGCGCCTAAAGTACGCATGTTGTGAGTACGGTCAGCCAATTTAATTAAGATCACGCGAATATCTTGCGTCATCGCCATGATCATTTTGCGGTAGTTTTCGGCTTGGAATTCTTTTTTATCTTTAAAGCTGAGTTTATCTAGCTTACTCACCCCTTCAACAAGCTCGGCAACGGTGTCGCCAAAAATTTCAGCTAAGTCTTGTTGGCTAAAGTCAGTGTCTTCAATCACGTCATGCATCAGGGCAGCCATCAGCGTTTCGTGGTCTAAGTGCATGCCGGCAAGTATTTGTGTCACTTCGACAGGGTGGGTGATATAAGGCTCGCCACTTGAGCGTGTTTGGCCTTCGTGGGCTTCGCGAGCGACCACGTATGCTTTTTGTACCAGCTCAATCTCAGCGGGTGGTAAGTATTCGGATATTTTCTTTTTGAGGCCTTCGAATAGATACAAAGTCACACTCCAATGCGCAAATGAAGTAAATCGGTAACGGTATGAATAGAATATACGATGAAAAGAAGGGCTTGCCAACGGCTAGTGTAGAAATACTAGCCGTATAGCTAAATCAAAGCGGGGAGCTTGATTACTGGTTGCCACCTACGATAGCAGCCACAGCAGCCATTTCTGCTGCTTCTTGATGTTGTTGTTCTTCACGATCAATTAAGTCCATAGAAGAGCTATCTACTAACCCTTTCTCAATTTCACGTAAAGCAATAACCGTTGGTTTGTCATTTTCAGCATCAACGAGTGGATCTTTACCACCAACCGCGATTTGGCGGGCACGACGAGCCGCAACTAAAATTAAGTCAAAACGATTACCAATTGCATCTACTGCATCTTCAACAGTTACGCGAGCCATCTTAGCACTCCAAATAAATTCTTAAGCAAAGGCGTAGTTTACTGTACCAAGTTAAATTCGCCAATAGCTTGTGGTTAATTTTTATCTTATTCTTAAAAAAGTATTACTTAAGTAAGTTCTCTAATAACGCCTGATGGCGCACAGTTTGGCTTTTTAACGATAAACGTTTAGCCATAACGATCGTTTCGATTTCAGCAAGTGCAGTATCAAAGTCATCGTTAACCACAACATAATCATACTCATTATAGTGTGATGTTTCTGATTGTGCTTTTGCCATTCTTCCTGCGATTACCTCAGCAGAGTCTTGACCACGGTTATTTAAACGCGATTCAAGTTCTTCTTTTGATGGTGGAAGAATAAAGATAGTCTCAACATCATCAACTAATTTGCGGATTTGCTGAGCACCTTGCCAATCGATATCTAAAAATACATCAATACCCGCTGCAAGTTGACTTTCGATAGCTTGCTTAGACGTACCATAGTAGTTATCAAACACTTGCGCCCATTCAAAAAAGTCATTTTTCTCAATTAGCGCTTTGAACTCATCCACAGAAACAAAGTGATAGTGCACACCGTTTTCTTCACCCGGACGAGGTGAGCGAGTGGTATGCGAAACCGATACTTTCATATCGCTGTGTTTCTCTAATAAAGCACTAATTAAGCTTGATTTACCAGCCCCTGATGGAGCTGACAAGATAAATAAATTTCCGCGAGTTTGCGCCATGATCTGTCTCTAATAAAAAATAAACAGGCTCGGACTATCGCTAATCCAAGCCTTTAATTGAACTATTGTACTTTATTTCGCTAAAAGTGCTCAAGTTTGCCTGCTTTTAGACTTTTCAAAAACAAAGACCCAGCAGGTGCTGGGTCTTATAAAAAACTGTAAAGCGTGCTTATTCAATATTCTGAATTTGTTCGCGCATTTGCTCGATTAACACTTTTAGTTCTACCGCAGCGTTTGTGATATCACTGTTGATAGACTTTGATGCTAATGTGTTTGCTTCACGGTTAAACTCTTGCATCATAAAGTCTAGGCGTCGGCCACATGCGCCGCCTTTAGTTAAGATTTTTTTGGTTTCTTTAACATGTGACTTTAAGCGATCTAGTTCTTCAGCAACATCTTGCTTTTGTGCAAGGTAAATAAGCTCTTGCTCAAGGCGAGACTCATCGATGTCTGTTTTTAGTTCTTCTAGCTTTTGGTTTAGTTTTTCGCGCTGCCATTTAGCGATTTCTGGTAAGTGGCCTTCAACAATAGTTACTTGCTCTAAAATAGCATCAAGGCGAGTTGCGATCATTTCTTGTAAGTTTGCGCCTTCATCGCCGCGAGCTTGTTTAAAATCTTCAATCACTTCATCGAAGCCTGCAATTAGCGCAGTGTTTACGCTATCCATATCGAGCTCTTCGGCTTCCATCACGCCAGGCCAACGTAAAATATCAACAGGGTTGATGTCGCCTTTACTTTGGTTTTGCACCCATTGAGCGCTTTTAATTAATTGCTCAGCGAGTGATTCGTTAATCGTTAACTCACCAACATGCGCTGGATTTGCAGCAAACTTTAAGAAAACTTCAACTTTACCGCGTTGTAAATGTTTACGTAAACGCTCACGAATAACCGGTTCCATGCCACGAAATTGCTCAGGTGCGCGGATAAAAGTTTCAAGGTAACGTTGGTTTACTGAACGAATTTCCCAAGTGCCAGTGCCCCATTCGCCTTTAATTTCGCGGCGCGCATAAGCTGTCATGCTGTGGATCATGGATGATTTCCTAGTGTTATTAAATTTACAAAGTTGACTGATTATACCGAATCAGCTTTTAACCTCTAGCGTAAATTTTCTGAAATGTGCTTTTCTGATGCAGTTAATTATGTAAATGAACATGGCATCTAGCACCACATCGACTTATAATGTGGCAAATTCAGAATTAAGGGGATCGTTAATGCGTCCAAGCGAAAGAACACCTAACCAAATTAGACCGGTTACATTCACACGTAATTACACTATGCATGCTGAAGGTTCAGTATTAGTAGAGTTTGGAAATACTAAAGTTTTGTGTACAGCAACTGTTGAAGCTGGTGTACCACGCTTTATGAAAGGCCAAGGTAAAGGTTGGGTTACGGCTGAATACGGTATGTTACCTCGTTCAACACATACTCGTAATGGCCGTGAAGCATCGCGCGGTAAGCAAGGCGGTCGTACTATGGAAATTCAACGCTTAATCGCACGTGCACTTCGTGCTGCGGTTGACTTAAAGGCGTTAGGTGAAAACACCATTACTATCGATTGTGATGTAATTCAAGCAGATGGCGGTACACGTACGGCATCAATCAGTGGTGCATGTGTTGCATTAGTTGATGCGCTTACTTACATGCGTAGTAAAGGTATGATCAATTCAAACCCACTTAAGCATATGATTGCGGCAATTTCAGTTGGTGTATATAAAGGTCAACCAATTAGTGACCTTGAGTACCTAGAAGATTCTGAAGCCGAAACAGATATGAACGTGATCTTGACCGAAACTGGCAAAATCATCGAAATCCAAGGCACAGCTGAAGGCGAACCTTTCTCATTCGACGAACTTGATGAGCTACTTACATTAGCTAAACATTCAATTCGTGAAATTATCGACGTTCAAAAGCAAGCATTAGCTTAATAAATAAGTAGGTTTATTAGTTATGAAAGATTATCAAAAAGAGTTTATTGAATTCGCACTTGAAAAGCAGGTGCTTAAATTTGGTGAGTTTACTTTAAAGTCTGGCCGCACTAGTCCTTACTTTTTCAATGCAGGTTTATTTAATACCGGTCGTGACCTTGCACGCTTGGGTCGCTTTTACGCTGCAGCACTTGAAGATGCGGGCATTGATTACGATGTATTATTCGGCCCTGCTTATAAAGGTATTCCAATCGCAACAACAACAGCGGTTGCTTTAGCTGATCATCACAACAAAGATGTACCTTACTGTTTTAACCGTAAAGAGAAAAAAGCACACGGTGAAGGTGGTACATTAGTAGGTTCTGAACTTAAAGGTAAGATCATGTTAGTCGATGACGTGATCACTGCGGGTACAGCTATTCGTGAGTCTATGGAAATCATTGCAGATAATGGTGCGGACTTAAGTGGTGTTTTAATTGCACTTGACCGCCAAGAGAAAGGTAAAGCTGAGTTATCTGCTATTCAAGAAGTCGAGCGAGACTTTGGCACTAAAGTTATCTCTATTGTAAAACTAGCTGACTTAATTAGTTACCTAGAAGCCAAAGGTACAATGGATGAGCATTTAGCTGCAGTAAAAGCATACCGTGATCAATACGGCATTGCTTAACAACTAAAAACGCAAACTATTTAAAGGCCCAGCTATATTGCTGGGCCTTTTTGTTTTTAGAGTCTTGTACTTTTATGGCCTTAAATACGGTTAAAAAGTTACTGAAGCGTTAATAAAGTTTCTCTTTTGTGGTGTTTAGACTAAAAAGGATACAAAAGGCAGTTTTTTTAAAGTTTTCTCAAAAAAGTGCTTGCGTTAATTCGCTGCATCCCTATAATGCGCATCCACCGACACGGCGGACTGCTTACAAAAAAGCAAAACGACGAGTTGGTTGAGTCAAGTAAGACTGAGTTTTGAAAAAATAAACTTTTCTCAAAATTAAGTGTTGACAAAAA
>NZ_JAKGBH010000052.1:0-31210 GCF_021532515.1 Pseudoalteromonas sp. PAST1
TAACGAGGGCTTGATTATAGTGAGACCAGTTTGTGATTTTGCTCATTGTTGTTGCACAGGCTAGTAGGATATAGATGATCTGATCACAGGCTGGCAAGATAGTTCAAACTTTTAGGAAACAACGCCTGTCTGAAGCTATGAGGGCGGGTTATTGTATAGGTGTTTTACAGCAATTTATTAAGACTCCACCCAAATGTAAAAACAAGTATAGCAATTATAGAACTCTTAATTGGTTCGATTTAGCACAAATAATAGTTGGTTTATCATTGAGTGCTGAGCAATTAGAGCAAGTTAAAGCAAGTAGCTTGCTAAAAGAAGCTTTTTGCAATGGCTAGTGGTTTAACTATCCCCGATGCAATTCGTCATTTATTTGGAATTGAAGTTGCCAAAGAAAGTACATACTTAAAAGATAAAGCTAATTCTTTAGTACGAAATAAGCTTGTCAAAGTTAATACTGAGAAAGTTGTTCAAAGATCTAAGCAATATCTAGCTGAAGGGCAGTTAGATGTTTTGTTTAATGCGTTACTACTGAATGCTATTTTTACCGATCCTAAAGACGTAAAAAAGATTTTCGAAGACAGGCTCTTTAGAGCTGAATCAGTAAAAACGGTTAAACTGCTTTTTACTGAAAATAATTCTTTAATGGGAGTTGCTCTTAGTAATCAAAACGCAGTTAAATTTATTGATGACTTGGCAAGTGAGATGGATCTTTACTCTAATAGGCTTCCAAATCCCTTTGCTACTCTTCCACAACTTGCGTTAGGTAAAAACCTGAGTTTACTTCATGCTCTGCTTACCCAATCCGCACTTATTAGCCCTACAGATAACTTACTATTGGCTTATTTAAATAATGATATGGATAAGGCATTAGCGTTATCAAACCAAATTAAGGCCAATAATAGTAACGTTAAACAACTCATTGAACATATACATGCCCAGCACAAAGAGGCTGAGGAATTTGATGATTTGTTAAATTATTTTCAAAAAATGTGATTATTTTAAAATAATGCTTTTTAGTGCATTGCACTAGGTGAATCTATGTTTGTCAGCAACAAATGGAGATTTACATGACAAACATTAAAGAGTTCACTATTAGCTGTAACATGACTGAAAGCTACAATTTTAGTTGTGGGACTAGTGATGCTAAGAAACAGTGTTATACGTTAATAAACAAAGTTACTCTTTTAAGGCTTTGTATATGAAAAAGTATAGCAGTGACAAAGATATAAATATGCTAGTGCGCGCTTTGTTGAAGAAAAAAGGGTGGTCTATTAGGCAAGGCAAGCATCCAAAGCTAATAACACCTTCGGGTTTGAAATTAACTGTACCAAGCACTCCAAGTGATTTTAGAGCGTTTAGAAATTTTAAAAATGATATTCGACGATTGAAGGAGCTTTAGCAATCGCTGAAGTTCCTAAAATCGAATTTTCTTTTTTAACCTTTAAAGGAGACTCTTATGTCTAACAATAATCACAAAGCTAATCAAAATAACGGTAATAAAGGTACTTCAGGTAATAATCCTGCGTATCAAAAAGCCCAGGATAATCGGGCTAATCAATTAAACCCTAACAACCCAAATTACCAAGGTAAAAAATAAATTTACAGTGAGAAGTTTAAGCGTAGTTTAACTGCGCTTTTTTTCTATTTAAAGAAACTGGATCATGCCAAGCCTATTTTTACTGTTTTCACTTAAAACTAAGTATGACGACAAGGTTATGACAATTTCTTTTAATGTCGCACATATGTCATATGTTCCACGGAAGTGGTTGGTTTTAAGTTGTTGTTTTATATGCTTTTAAAGTTTGATGGGCGAGGTTTTTAATATTTTTAGATATTTAAAATAGTTATGTAAAACCTCTCAATTGATGACGTCAAGATAGGTTTTTGTCGCACTTTTGCTGCTTTTTAATTGAACACTTTTGGCTAAATTCAGTAAATTTAGAAAATGTCTTTACCTATTATTTTCTCAAATAGCAGCCAAGTCCTTTAAATACACACTATTGGTAAGTCATGAGATTTCTTCTGGTCTATCGAGAATCTAGCAAAATAGAAGGCTATATTTTTTGTCAAATTTGTAAAGATTTAAGCTTATTTTGAAAGATTTTAAAGTCGAGAACGTAGTATGTTATTTATATAGAAATCTCATCAGTCACATTTTTGTGTAGGGTGGTGTGCCTTAATGAAGTTTCCTCAAATCTACCGGCTTTTATAAAAGCAATAATTATAATTGCTTATCTGACCAAACTTAGGTGTAATGAATACATAATAAGCACTGAGCAATGCAGGGAAAGCTGAGATACGTCAATTTAATTGGGTTGATATCGCTTAGGCCAAAAAAACAAATCCCCATAGCATAAACAACACCAACTCTGACACATCGAGCAGGTAGCGGCTCAGTCCAACAAGCGATTATGCAACACAAGATGCGTGTCGCATAAATACTAAAATGTTAACTGCCCTTCAGACAATGGAGTATGAATGAACGATATCGTTGTTAGGGAAGACGTAAATCTTCCTGCATTACCAAATACAGTTTTACCTGCTATTGCTGAGCTAACAGCTGCCCTTGGCATACCAAGAAATGTATTAGCGAGCCAAGAAGAGATTGAGTATGCATGGAGAGATTTGCCTAGAGAATTACGAGAGATACCCGCAGATTTAAGAGGCGAGCTTGTCGCTCGTATGTGTGTTGCTGTTAGTACAGGGCTGTTCGACGGAGCAATGAATTATATTTGGAACGCTGCCATTTTGCAGTTACGGCAAAAAATCAGGAATTTCGGATTAGCAGTTGTTGCACAGATTCAACAAAGTGACTTTGAAGAAAAAAACCTTGTTGAATTGCAAGATAGCAGGCTTCTAGATCTTTGTTTAAAGCTTAATATTGTTAATGAGGATGGCTTTTTCTTTTTAGATCAGTGTCGTGATGTTAGGAATAACTTCTCAGCTGCCCACCCAACTATGGGCACCGTGAATGATCGTGAATTTACGACGTTTTTAAACAGATGTGTTCGCTATGCTTTGGCTGATTCTGCATCACCAAGAGGTGTAGACATTGGTGCATTTATATCTGCGGTGAAAGGTCCTCGGTTCAATGATCACCAATGTCAAATCTGGATTCAAAGGTTAACTGAAACACACGATGCACAAAGACAAATGCTTGTTAATATGGTTCATGGTGTCTATTGCGACCCTGCGACTGCTGAACCAGCAAGGTTAAATGCTTTAGACATTTGTAGTGGGTTAAGTGAAAACTTTACTGCGTCTATAAAATCAGATTTAATTAATAGTCATTCAGAATATGTAGCTAAAGGTATAGAAGATAAACATACTGCTTCGCTTCAATTTTTTGAAAAGCTTGGCTTACTAGGTTTATTAAACGAATCAGAACAACATGTGGTTTTCTCACGGGCAATTGATCGTCTTTGGAATGTTCATAATGGAATGAATAACTTCTATAACGAGCCTCCGTTTGCTGAAAGGTTATTAGAGGTTTCTCAACAAGGTGCTATCCCTGAAACAATTCAGGACCATTTTGTACAAACCGTAGTGTCTTGTCGCATAGGTAATGGTTACGGTGTTTCAAACGCAGCAGAGCATTATTACAATGAAATAATCCAAGGATTCTCTCCACGGGAAGTTGCTACACTAATTAGGTCTGCAACGAATCGGAATTCGACTATAGGTCGTCGGGTAACTAATAATGGTAGTTGTCGGAGAAACCTGAAAGCAGTTCTTGAACTTATCGATTCGGCATCAATTCCAAGTGGTGTAAAAGCTGATTATGACCGTTTAGTTCGGTAGTTTGGGCAGTTAACGAGCGCCTCAACAAAGTACGTTAAATGTAAAGGTCAGTTATGCAAGATGTTTTAAAGGAAACAATTAAGTTTTCAAATGAAAAGGCGGTTTTGTTCCAGTTCAATTCTAAGAGTAAATTGGCAGCCTATAGTATGGGGATTTATTGCACATTAATAGAGCTATCAGATTCATTTCACACTCTCGTTGATAGTCAAAATTATACAGGCTCATTGTCAATTTATAGGTCATTTATAGAGAATTATGTCGATTTAAGAAATCTGCAATTAAATCCTCATTATGTATATCAATTGGATTATGGTAGCTATCTACAGGAGCAGCGGTTATTGAAGGCAGCGCTAAATGATAACCCTTATTTGACTTCAATTTCCCAATACGCTGATGAGAAGCTCCCCTCAATTTCTGTTGAAATCGACAAGCTGAAGGAAAATGAAGACTACAAACTCTGTTACACGATAAAAGACAAGTTTAGCCGAGCGAATATGGAAGCTGAATATGAAGGGTTATATCCGACATTAAGTGCGGAGTCGCACTGTAGTTTAGATGCAATCTTCTCTCGACACTTTAATATCAACCCAATAACAGGCTGTGTGGATATTTCAATCAATGATAAATGTAACAGCGAGGAGTATCACTTCTATATCGTTAACCTGACCAATTACTTGATTACCGCAGGTATAGTGGTAGCCAATATAATGGAAGGGCAGCAATTGGATGTATATATCAGTAAAAAAGAGCAACTATTAAATATACTGTGAATTCTGCATTTAACAATCGGCTTAAGAGCGGTTCGCAACGCGTGGCATTTCTAGTATGCGTTGGTTTTAGTGATTAAGGTGGCCTGCGGCTTAGGTATTGAGTTGCTCCCCTATAAAATGGCGTTTGATTTACAAGGATAATTTTGTGCTACTAAAAGGTTTTGGTTTTTCTGGTTACCGAAGTATTGGTGATGAAATGGTCAGGATTGGGCCGCTTAAAAAAGTAAATTTGATCATTGGGCAGAACAACGTTGGAAAGTCTAACATTGTAAATTTCTTAAATGATCAATATGCCTATTTTGTCGAAAAAGCAAAGAATCAACAATACTTTGGGCGAAATCAGCAAGAGAATCCTTTTAAAGATATTGATCAGCACATATCAAATGCAAGAGCTCAGCATCGCATATCATTCCCATTGTTTGAGGAGGATATTGATAGCTACATTAATCAGAAATTGCCTAATGAAAGACAAAACGCGTTTCTTCGGCAGCTCGCAAGAAGGGTTCTATGTTCAGAGTGCTTTATGCTTGATGGAGCGATTTGGTTTACATATAAAGCTGGAAGCCCTAATGGCACGTTCGAGTTGGAAATTAATGCTGATGATGTTTTTCAAGAGCTTAATGAAAGAGAGTGGCAGCAGTTATGGAGTGGACTAACACAAAAGAGAGGTGGGGGACTAAGGCAGCATTGGTTGCCAGAGTCACTTAAAGCTCTTGCCTACTTACCCGATTCGATACCTAACGTAGAAGTAATACCTGCGATCAGGAAAATTGGTGGAGCTGGAAGTGAAGCTAATGACTATAGTGGCGAAGGGATAATTGAGAGAATTGCCAAAATTCAAAATCCGCCTCTTGCCCAGCAAAAACTAAAAGAAAAGTTTGTTGCTATTAATGGTTTTATAAAAGAAGTCCTTGAAAATGATACAGCAGAAATTGAAATTCCATATGAAAGGAATATGGTACTCATCCATATGGATGGCAAAACACTCCCACTAGAGTCACTAGGTACTGGTGTTCATGAGGTGGTGATTCTGGCAGCTGCAGCAACATTGTTAGAAGAAACAATTCTTTGTGTAGAAGAACCAGAACTCCATTTACACCCTATTTTGCAGCGAAAGTTACTCAAATACTTGTCAGAAAAAACAGAAAATCAGTATTTCTTTACAACACACTCCGCCCATTTATTAGATGCTGTTGAATCTGAAATATTCCATGTAACACAAGTTGATGGTGTTTCTTGTGTAGAAGCTATTTCGAGCACTAAGCAACGCTCAAATATCTGTAATGATCTTGGTTATAAGGCTTCAGATATATTGCAAGCAAATTGTGTTATCTGGGTAGAGGGGCCATCTGACCGAATATATCTAAACTATTGGCTTGAGGCTCATTCGCCAGATTTAGTTGAGGGTGTTCATTACTCTATTATGTTTTATGGCGGGAGATTGTTCAGCCACTTAACAGCCCTTGATCAAGATATCGAAAATGAAGCTGTTGAAGATTTAATCTCTGTAAGAAAGCTAAATAGAAACACAGTGATAATGTTTGATAGTGATAAAGATAGGCCACGCGCACGCATCAATGCTACAAAACAAAGGTTAAAAGATGAGTTTAATTCAGGTCCAGGATTTGCTTGGGTAACTAAGGGGCGAGAAGTAGAAAATTACTTAGACTTCAATAAAGTTGAAGAAAGTGTTAAAGCTGTTCATCCATCTGCTAGTAACCTAGTAAATAAGGGCGAGTGGGAAAACCTTCTTAAATATAAAAAGATACGGAGCATAGAAGAAAGAACTGCAAGCAAAGTCAAGGTTGCCCGTCACTATGTCGAATGCAATTCTGCTGACTTAAATATTTCAGATTTAAGAGAACGTATGGACCAATTGGTGGGATTTATAAATAGTGCAAATGGCTACGAAATCTAACAAGTTGCTACACGCGGATAAATTACTCTAAAACTTTCTGTCCAATAAGTTAGGCGGAAAGCACTCTTCTATGGCTTCTTCGCTTGTAAAAGTTAATTGGGATAGCTTTCAGGGCTTTAATAAAGTTTGAGCATGAGCATAGTCGCGATTCGGGTGTCAGTCAGGTTTGATTAGAGCATGAAATCAAACCTGACTGCTTTAGCGTAGCTTACCACTACCTATTAGTTAGTTAAACATTATACTAAGGGGCAAACTCGGTTGAAATCTTTTTGCTGGTCTCATCGTTTTTTGTATTATCTCTTTTTCTGTCAACGTCTGTTTTGCAAACAATAGGGTAGGGCCATACTGTTTACTTAGATTTTCTAGACCCCTATCCCTAACTGCATTACATCGCGTCTTTATCTCTCTTGCTATAGATCTTGCTTCAACGCCTTTAAGCATACATCGATAAACCTTTGGGTATGCATTTAAAAAATAACTATCAGGGCATGTGAGAACATCACTTGGGATAATTATATTCTTGTTACCCCTTAGTCTCAGTTCATGTCTTGTCCATGATTGATACTCTGGTGCATTTTTTGGCAACTGTAATTGTTTGCCCTTCTCGTATATGACCATCTGTTTGCTGGCATTTTTTGAGCCAATATAGATAGTTCGGCCAGTTGACGAGCTGATGTTTTCTCTGGTTGGTTTTGGCCCAGAGGAAGGGGAAAAGCCACCAGAAGAATACTTTTTTTGTATAAAGCGGATATTGTAACGGCTTGAGAAGTCATCTAAAGCTATATCAACTCGTTTAATTTCAAAGCGGTTTCTTTCCATCAATTCTAAAAGCGGAAAGAAATAGCATTGACTAATATTAATCAATTCACACGCATAGCCTGTGAGTTCAACAATTATGAATTGCTTATCAGCATTCCATTTTATAGCCCCGCAATAGTGTATTTTTACATCAGTACTTTCTAGTAGGATGCCGTTATCAAAGTACTTTCTATTAAATTTATCTTTAGACACCTTAATTCTGAGGGTAGTTAACCATTGTTTGATTAAATAGATAGTTGACTCGAATTGTGCATCACTAGTTGTAAATAGTTTTAGAGTTAAATAATCAATTCGAGTTTTGAAATTATTATCTTCTAGAAAAGGACTATCTGTACTTTTTAACGGCATTAACTTCTCGTTGTGTAACTTGCTGTTTTTTAATTCATTACTACTATGTGTTGTCTCACGTAATGGCTTAGTTATGATCTTAGGCTGCATTAATACGTTCCTCCATCCAGTTTTGAATGTCAGAAAGTCTCCATGCAACGGTTCGTGTATTCAGCTTTATACGTTTTGGAAATTTGTCTTCTTGCTCCATTTCATAACGAGTTGTTCTAGAGAGCCCAGTTAAGTGTTTACATTCTGCTTCACGCACAAAGCGATCAATTTGTGAATTGGTAGTATTCATTACGGATACCTTCCTATTATCATGGGCGATCGATATTGTTCGCCCTTGTCTGAGATGTATTTAACTGGAAATTTAAGAGTCTGAGAATCGTACCTAGCAGCTAGGCTCAGACTTTTTCATCTGCTGAGAATAATAGAAGTCTTTCACTGCTTGTGAGGTTTTGGGTTTCCATTTGTTATTTTTAATGAAGTATGAATAGTTAGAAATCCATTTTAAAATAGCTTCAGATTCTTCTGAAAACTCTGGTACTACGCCTCTTAGATCGGCTCTTGATTTAATGAAATTGTTAACCTTATTTTTAATTATTTTCGCTATGTGGCTGCGGCTTAAAGTGCTTGTGCTGTAATTTGATACATATTCATTCAAGGCGTTATTAACAATACTTTGATTCTTTTCAGCTTTAATCCGACCACCACTACGACCGTTTTTACGAGCTTGGTCTTTTATAGCTTCTTCTTTTTGTACTTCTTCTCGAAGCTTTTCAATTTTAACTGTTAGTAAAGGTTTTATTTCTTGTTTTAATTGTCTAAATAAAATTTCATTCGCGATATCATTTAGTCCTAGGTTTGTGAGCACCTGAGGCAACATGTAGTAAAAATCAGAGTCCTCTAAGTCTTCGATTTTTTCTTTATTTGCTTCAGTCATTCTATTTGACTCTTCGACAATACGTTTTAATTCATCACTATTAGGTAGAGTTGTTTTTGGAATTAATAGATTCTCAAAGTATCTATTTCTCATCCATTTAAGAAAATCTTTTTGTTCTTCTTCTAAAATTTTAAGAGCTTTCTTTTCAGAGCCGGTAATTTGAATCTGTTCTGAAATAAAATTGTTGGTTATTTCATGCGCTTTAGTTGTTATTTCGTTTTGATGCATTTTGCCCTCACGTATTAATTTTAAAACTGAGGCATCCCTGCTATATTAAGTACTCATCGTACAATTTCGAACTTATCAGACAAAATACGATGCTGAAAGCATTAAAAAAGGGAAAATTTCAAAATTTTTTCATCCCTGTTTTTGAGCAAAGTTGAACCCGGGGTTCAGAGATGGTTTGAGGCCCATGGTGTGGCCCATGGGTTATTTAGGATTTTAAATTTTCATTTTAAATCAGATGGTTGATTGTTTGGTTTGACTCACCCCAGCTCCACCAAATATGAAAAAGGCTGCTCTCAGAGCGGCCTTTTTTATTGCCAAAACTTTTTCTAAAACTCGCCGAAATAAGTCCAGAATCTATAATCAAACAACCAACTGAACGGCATCAATAATCGGTTTGTTTTCGATATCTATGGTGTCGATGATGTGTTTGTGTAGGCGCTTTTTGTGCTCGGCGAAAATCGCGCGTTTTTTATCGAACTGGCTGGCAAATTCGAGGGCGGTATTAAATAAAGCTTCGTTGTCTGGGCAAGCTTGTTCAATAACATGATCCGTGGCAAGTTCGCCTGCGGTAACGCGGCGGCCTGTTAACATCATCTCGTTAAAGCGATAGTCTGGAATGGCTTTTTTAATGAAGGCGAGCATGCCCGGTAAAAACGGGATTGATAAATCCACTTCTGGGAAGCAGAAAAAACCACGATCGCTTTGCATAAATCTAAAATCACAAGCGCACGATAAAATTGCACCATTACCAAAAGCGTGGCCATTTATCGCTGCGATTACTGGCATTGGGAAGAGTAATAGGCGTTTAAATACCGCATCCATTGAGTGCATAAAGCCACTTACTTCTGCAAATTTTTGTGTTTTTAATGCCGGCATTAGCCAATCGGTATCTATGCCCAAACTCCATGATTTTTCGCTGCTTGAAGTGATCACGAGTGCTTTGTGTTCAGGATTACGTTCGATTTCGTCAAGGCAAGTTAAAAAAGCCTCTGCAAAAGCAGGATTATGGCGATTTTCAGCTGTTGTCATAGTTAAGATAGCAACAGATCCTTGTGTACTTACATTCATCAGTGTCATGCTGTGCCTTCAATTTTATTGTGTTGTGGGCATAGTTATATACCATCGGTTTAACAAAATAAACCACAAGTCTGACCAGTTGTGAATTTAGGGGCACTTCTCTTTTAGTTTATATGGTCTTTTAGTCGAAACTATTTTCCAATATATCGCTAATAGTGGTGAGTCATGATAGCGTTAGCTCAAACACACTATTTAAAGCGTAACAATGGATTTGATCAGTTGGCAGTTTTTGGGTGGCGATATATTAACTCCGATCAGCACAATAATGCTCATTGTGGTTGCGGGCTTTACTTCAATGATTTCAGCAGCTTTTGGTGCGGGTGGCGGATTAATGCTGCTAGTGATCATGGCATCCATGCTTCCTATGAGTGTGGTTATTCCTGTCCATGGGTTAGTGCAGTTAGGCTCTAATGCAAACCGCTTTTTGTTCACGTTTAAACATATTGATAGTGCTATGTTTGTGTACTTCTCTTTAGGGGGAGTCATAGGTGCGCTGGTTGCCTCAACGATTGTCACATCAATTCCCCTTGAATTAATGAAAATAGTGGTTGCTGCCTTTGTGCTTTATTTACTGTGGGGTGTGACGCCAAAGCTCAGAGAAACCTCAAAGTTATGGCGTGTTCTCGCAGGGCTTTGGACCACGTTTATCTCGATGTTTGTAGGGGCAAGTGGGCCTTTAGTTGGCAGCTGCTTATACGTAAATAATTATAATAAGCTTAAATTTACCGCCACTTTCTCAAGCTGCATGACAGTACAACATACCTTAAAAGCGATTTTATATGGGGCTGTGGGGTTTGCATTTTGGCAGTGGTTGCCGCTGGTTATGTTCATGATATTGAGCGGTGCTTTAGGTACTTGGCTTGGCCTTAAGTTATTGCACCGCATTTCGTCAGATAAATTTAAAAAAATTTTTCGTTTAGTGTTATCGGTGCTTTCCCTGCAACTTGCGTGGCAGGGGATCATGGCTTTTAGTATTTAAACAAACCCAATTTAGCAACGATGCCGCGTTCCAATTCATTGAGCTGGCCTATAGTGTTATCAAGGTGCTGAGCTTCTTGCGATAGACTCTTAGCGCCTTGGTTAATAAGCTGCATAGTATTTAAGATATCAGCGGTGACACTGGTTTGCTCTTCAGAACTTGCCGCCACGCTTTCGTTCATTTGATTAATGGTATTGATTTGTTGAGCAATATCTTTAAACACCGCTTGGCTTTTTTGATTCGCTTGGCTTACTTTATCGCTCAGTGACTTACTTTGCTCCGTTGCGGTTACACAATCAGAGGTATTATTGTGTAGCGATACAATAATCGACTCAATCTCAGACGTTGAATCATAGGTTTTACTAGCAAGCGCTCTTACTTCATCGGCGACCACGGTAAAGCCTCGACCAGATTCACCAGCACGAGCCGCTTCAATAGCAGCATTTAGAGCCAGCAAATTGGTTTGCTCGGCAATGCTTTTTATAACATCGAGCACTTGGCTAATTTCATTGCTGCTGGCGTTTAATTGTTTAACTACATTTGAAGTGTGGTCTAGTTGTGCAGTTAACTCATCAACAATATTGCCATTGGCATTCATGTTTTGTTCGCCTTGTTGGCATAAGCGATGTACATCGGTTGTTTGCTGCGCGGTTTGGTTGGCTCCTTGCGCAATTTCTTTGGTTGCTTCACTTAACTGACTAAGCGCATTGGTTGCTGAATCAGTGCGGTTGTATCCAAGTTCGGCCTCATTTTTTGAGCGAACAGATGCTTCGTTTACTGTGCTGGCAATCATTTCAAGTTCGCTGGCAGTGCTGCCTAACTCAGTAATTATTTCTTGTACTTGCGCTATAAATCGGTTGAAGCCATTAACCAAGTAACCAATTTCATCATTAGATTGATAGCTAATACGTTTTGTAAGGTCGCCTTCACCTTTGACAATTTCATCAACAAGGCTGTTTACGCTATCGATTGGTTTTATCACTAAAAGCCGCACGATATAAATAATCACGGTACCTAGGGTGATAAATGAGACCAGCAGGGTAATAAACATAGTGCGTGTCGAATTAGCAATGGTGCTATGCAGCGCTTGTTGTGAATAACCAATTTTAATGTGGCCAATTAAATTATCTAAATAGTGCAAATCAATAGTTTTGCTAACCGATGCGCTGTTACTTTGTTTGATGATTGAGGCAAGAAGCTTATTACGATGGTCTGTCACTGAAATGCTATGTATATGTTTGTTTTGCGAAAAGGCTTTAATAATCTGATTGATTAACGGCTCATCATAAGAGAATACCGGCTCAGCTAAAATAACCTGCAGTTGCTCATTAAGGGCTGTGATGTCGTCTTGCCATTGTTGTGTTTGACTCGACTTTGCGAGCAGATAGTTTGCGCTGATCACGAAGATCACGCTTAAGAAAAGGCACAAAGACAGTGCCAAGGTCATTTTATATTTTAGTGATTTCATTATGCGCTCATTGAAATGGGTTAAACCACAAAGGGCTATTTTTATTTGGTGTGTTCGACGATAACGTTGGGTTTTCAAGCTCAATGACGCGACGCGAGCTCAAGTTGGCTTTTGATAAAACAGTTTGTACTTGGCTGTCTGCCAAAAACATCGCGTTAAAAGTGCCATCATCGATCATCTCGTTAAGGGCATCGCTTAGTTGTTGGTGTAGTGTAAGGTTGTTTTTATTGACGAAAAAGTAAAGAGGTGCGGTGTACTTTATGATCAAGTGCGGTTCAACAATGAGGTCAAGCTCCGAATGATTGGCAATTTCATCCCAAGGTTCATTTACACCACGTGGGAAATAATCAAAGCGCTCACCCTCAAGCATTGGGAATAAGTTAGGGTATTTTAATGTGGTAACAACGGGCAGTTGGTTCGCTTTTAATATTTTCGTATCTGGCCAGGTTTTACCTTGCCCTGCGGTGTAGCGCTTTAAATCTTGCAAGCTAGTTACCGAGCTAAACAGCTCGCGATTTTGTGCTTTCACTAATGCTACTCGCATGCCAAGTAAGCCACGAAACAAAGGAATATAAACGGCTTGGTAATTTTCCTCTAATTGTCTTGAAGTCATGCTCCAGATAACGTCAAGCTGCTTATTTTGTAGGTCGTTTAACATTCGAGCATCGGTAATATCTTTAAAGTTATTATATGGATGCGAGTGGCTTAAACCCGCTCGCTCAATTGCTTGGGTTAACAATTTATAGGGTAAAGAAGTGTTACTACTATTACTTTGTATCTTAACTTCTTGAGAATAACTTACAGAAGCAAAGGCCAGACATAGAATAATGAGGGTGTAATGCATTGGACACCATTGTTGTATTTTTGTAAATAATATATTAATTCCATATGGCGTTTAATGTCATTACTGCTTTATCATTAAATAGGGCACAGCAATGCTTATTTGTAAGCTAATTTAAAATAAAAATAATTAGAGCATTGAAATATAAAGTTTTTATTCATTGCGACTTACAAAAAATTAATTTTTTGGGTGGGTATTTAAGGAGGGAGCTGGATAAAGTTTATAGTTTAAATTAGGCATCCAGTAAGTCATAGATTGACTTATCACCATTAAACAATTCAAACACTTGTGGTTTTTTCGGTGTATGTTCAGCAAGGTATAGCAGGGTATTTGCTACATCTTCACGGTTGATAACCGCATCTTGGCGCGTTGCAGGGCGCGTGGTGGTTAATCGCCCCGTTGCTGCATCATCTAATAGCGTGCCGGGTCTGACTATACTGTAATTTAATTCGCTATTGATTAAATGTTGGTCAGCCATGTGCTTTGCAACTAAATACGGTTTTATACTGCTTTCAATGTTGTCTGGGGCATCAGCACCGATTGAGCTCACCATAATAAAGTGCTTAACCTTGGCATCTACCGCATAATTAATCGCTTTAACTGCGGCCCATAAATCTATCAGTAAGGTTTTATCAGCACCCGTAGCGCCGCCGGATCCCGCGCTAAAAATTACTTGTTCAACACCCTCGAAGGCACGACTAAAATCGTTTTCGAGGTCTTGCTCTACAATCGTTAAATTATTACTTTCAAGCGCAGTCAGTTTGCTTTTGTCTCTAACCAGAGCCACTACGTCATGGCCACTTGCCAGCATTTTTTCGGTGGTCATTTTACCTATTTGGCCCGTTGCGCCAATGATTAAGGTCTTCATATCAAACTCCTTCTAATTGCTGTGTAACTAAAGACCTTGGGGTGTGGATTTATTTTTAAAGGGGTACAAGCAAACTTTGAATAAAAAAGTATTATTTGGCATAGTATTGAATTAGGTACAAACTCAATTAAAAGGACTTAAAGTGAAAATATATTTTAATCTTTTGGTGGTGATAACATTAGCATTTTGCAATGCGGTATCTGCTAATCAATGGCTATCGCCTTACCCAAATAGTGATGTTGAAAAATCGGTTAAACTCAGTGGCGAACAGACAAAATTAATGAGCCAGTTTGATGGCAGTAAAAAGTCAGCAGAGCGATTTAGTTACACAGACTTTATTGGCGATGTTAACCACACTTTGTACGAAATAAACAATGTTGCCACTCTCAAAGTATTTGAAAACTATAAACACGCTCTACTCACAGATGGCTTTAATATTGTTTATTCTTGTCAGCTAGATGCTTGCGGTGACAGCAGTGATTTTGCAGAGGAAGTCGGTTACTTTCAGCTCTATAATTATCATCGTAAGCCTTATTATCTGCTTGCCACTAAAGGTGAAAAGCCTGAATTTGCAGTGTCGTTATTTGTTGGCCAGTACAACAGTAAAACGCGTGTTATGAGTAGCTCAATTGCGATTAAGGAGCTTGAAACAGGTCTAATACAAGCCAATACAGCTGCTTTTGCAAAACAGCAATCAAATCCAGTTACCAAAGCACCTAAAGACGATATTAGAGGCTCAAGCGATCATCCATTACTTAGCCGTTATCCTGGTAGTTTTATTGAAGACTACGAGCAAATTGATTACGAAGAATTTTCATTACCAACAGGAATATTTAACCGTAAGAACAAAGCGCTACCTGTTGAAGATGTGACTGGTGATATTACTCGTATTACTTATGAAATTAGAAAAGTATCAACCCTTAAGGTTTTTCATAACTATGTGTCTGCCTTAACAAAAGAAGGCTTTGAAACGGTTTTTAGTTGCGAACGTCAAGCATGTGGTGACGACCGTAAGGCAATACAAGCACTTGGTGATCACTTGTCGGTAAAACAAGTTTATAACTATTATCGTCAGCCGCGTTATCAGTTAATGAAAAGCACCACAGAAAATCAAACAACCTATGTCGCATTCTTTGTTGGCAATTACCAAGGCACTACGCGAGTGCAACTTGTTATAATTCGAACAGAGCCTTTACAAGGCGATTTAGTTAAAACCAATCCGGATCAGGTGTTAAAGCAACTAGAGCAAAAAGGTAAAGCAGCCATTTATGGCATTTACTTTGATCATGATAAATCAGACATTAAACCTGAGTCAGCCGAGTCATTAAAAGTGATTGCGGATGTTTTAAATAAAAATAACAGCTTAAACTTGTACGTTGTTGGTCATACTGATGATAAAGGTAGCCCAGAATATAATTTAGGGTTGTCATCTAAACGAGCTAAAGCAGTTGTTAAAGCGCTCGTGAGTCAATACGGCATTAAAGAGTCGCGCTTAATTGGTTATGGTGTAGGCCCTTATGCGCCAGCTGCCAATAATAAAAATGATTTGGGTCGTCAGTTAAACCGGCGCGTAGAGCTAGTTGAGCGATTAAGTAATTAATCAAAAGGGGCTTTTTAGCCCCTTAAATTTTATTACGAATTAGGTCACGAACAATAAAGCGGGCGGGGTGAATAGCTTGACTCACGCGTTCACTAAATGGTCTTGGTTCATTGTTTAAACAAGCAATTAAATGTTCAGCACAAAGGGGGGCACTGCACAGGCCTCTTGCACCAAAGCCTGTGAGTACATGCAAGCCTTGCTGAGGTTTTGTTAACGTTTGGTACTGATAACGCTTGCCCAAGCGAAGATTAGCAAACGCGCTTACATAATCACTTTGTTCAGCCCATTCACCAGCCATAGGTAGATGGTCAATGAAGGTACACCTTACAGCTGCTTTCGCGGCTGTTATCTCACCTAAGGTCGTTGCAAACTCGCTGTCTGTGTAAAAACTTAACAGTTGTTCGCGATTGATGTGGTTGTCTTGCTCTTTAACTTCACGGCTTTTTGAGTTTTTTTCAAAGGTCGCGCCCATGCAATGATGGCCCTGATATTCAGGAGTAAAATAGCCCTTATGGCAAAGCACAGTCTTTAAGCGTTTTGACTGCTCGCTTGCTTGCACATGCGAGACTTGGCCGCGCACACCAACAACAGGTAGAGCTTGAGTTTGGCTAAACTGGTCACTATGTTCACCTGCACAATTAATCACATCGCTAAATGGCCCGAATGTTTGTTCTTTGCTGTGTAGTAACCAGCCGTCAGCGGTTTTTTCGAGTTTTTCAATATGGCAATTAAAGTGACTGTCCATTTTATTATTGGTAGTGGCAGTTAACGAATTTGCCGCATTAAAGAGTGCTGTAACCAGGGCTGGTGGATTTACCCAGCCGCCTTTTGCAAAGAATACGCCTGAGTAGCCCGTTTCTACACCGGCAATTTCGTCGCCTTCTTCAGCGCTTACATTACGTATTAATTCAGCTGGCCAAAGTTCTTTATCGGCAAGGTTTTGATGTTTATCAGCTAGACCTTGTTTAACCGCGTGCTGTAATACACCACACCACTTATGAGGGTAGTCAAAACCATCATTAAGTAATTGTTGGTAAAGACGCATCGCATATAAAAAACTATGAGCAAACATTTCACTGTGCGGTGAGTTCTTCGCTTGCAAATGCGGATAAACAGCCCCTTGTACATTGTGAGAAGCGCCCATGGCAAGTGCTTCATCTTGGCAAAAAAGCGTGGCTTTTAGGCCTCTTTTTGCTAGTGAATACAGTACACTGCTACTGGCAATACCACCCCCAATAACAGCCACATTACTCAGTTCACTTTGCTGATGTGCAAAATACGCTGGCCCTGACTGTTGCTCATTAGGCTCAGTGAGCTCGCCAATTAGCATTTCGCGTTTTTTACCATAGCCTTTTGCTTTACTCATGCTAAAGCCAGCTTCGATGAGTCCTCTTCTGACAAAGCCTGCGGCAGTGAAAGTGGCGAGTGTGGCATTTGATCTTGAGATAGCACGCATCTTGTTGAACAAACTCTGTTGCCACATATCTGGGTTTTTACTTGGTGCAAAGCCATCTAAATACCAAGCATCAACAATTCCTTCGCTTGGGTAGCTCATGGCGTCAATGCTGTCTTGCACGTCACCAAAGTAAAGGTCGAGTATTAGTTTTCCGCCTGCAAATTCAAGGCGATGACAGCCGGCTAAATTAATTGGGTATTGAGCAATTAGTTGCTCACTATACTTGCTTAAACTAGGCCAAGCTTTGAGTGCTTGAGCAAGGTCATCACGCTTAATAGGAAATTTTTCAAAAGAGATAAAGTGCAAGCGGGTAACACTTTTTTTACCACTATGGTCGGGTAGATTTTGAACTTCTTGCTCTGCATGCTGCCTATCAAGGTGAGCAGCAAAGTGCTGCCATGTATTTAAAAAGTTAAGCCCCGTACCAAAGCCTGTTTCAGCAATTGCAAAGTGGTTACGGTCATGATTTTGTAATCGTTGCGGGATATGGTTTTGTTGATAAAACACATAATGTGATTCGGCTAAGCCATCGTCATTAGAGAAATAAACATCGTCAAACTGATCGGCGACAGGGGTACCAAGGTGATTAAAATGAATATGTGCGTTTTTGATCATGGTTTAACTAATTAACTACAAACTTTTTTCATTATTTTACGTGTTTTCTTTGAAATAGTCTGGCGTTATTTATAAGCTAGACATTCAGAGTACATGTGTACGCTAGAAAGCTGACCACTTCGAAAGTAATTTCAGCGTAAAATAGAACACAATTTAGTATAGAGCTAAGGTAATTACCCATGAGAAGAGCCGTTATTACGGGCATCGGTGTTGTTTCAAGCATCGGTAACAACAAAGAAGAAGTATTAGAATCATTAAAACAAGGCCGTAGTGGTATCGCGTTCAACCAAGAGTTTGCTGACTACAACCTACGTAGTAACGTATCTGGCAAAATCGATATTGATGTTAAAGAGTTTGTTGATCGTAAAGCAATGCGCTTTATGGGCGATGCTGCTGCATACGCTTATATCTCTATGTCACAAGCGATTGCAGATGCTGGCCTTAGTGAAGATCAAGTTTCAAACGAGCGCACTGGTTTATTAGTGGGTTCAGGTGGTGGTTCATCTAAATGGCAAGTTGAAGCGGCTGACATTTTACGTGAAAAAGGCGTAAAACGTGTTGGTCCTTACATGGTACCACGTACTATGGCGAGTACGACTTCGGCGTGTCTTGCAACACCATTTAAAATTAAAGGTGTTAACTACTCGCTAAGTTCAGCTTGTGCGACATCTGCACACTGTATCGGTCACGCGGTTGAGCAAATTCAATTAGGCAAGCAAGACGTCATCTTTGCAGGTGGTGGTGAAGAGCTTCACTGGACGCTAGCAATGGAATTCGATGCAATGGGTGCATTGTCTACTAAGTACAATGAAACACCAGAGAAAGCATCACGTACATACGATGCAAACCGTGACGGTTTCGTTATCTCTGGTGGTGGCGGTATCGTTGTTGTTGAAGAGCTTGAGCATGCACTTGCTCGTGGTGCGCACATTTATGCAGAAATCACTGGTTACGGTGCAACGTCTGACGGCTACGACATGGTAGCTCCATCAGGTGAAGGCGCTGTACGTTGTATGAAGCAAGCAATGCAAGGTCTTGAAGGCGGTATTGATTACTTAAATACTCACGGTACTTCTACACCTGTTGGTGATGTGAAAGAGCTTGGCGCTATTCAAGAAGTATTTGGTGGTAACTCGCCAATGATCAGTGCAACCAAAGCGATGACAGGTCACGCTCTAGGTGCAGCAGGCGTTCATGAAGCAATCTTCTCGCTATTAATGCTTGAGCATAACTTTGTTGCTCCATCTATCAACATTGATGAACTAGATGAGCAAGCTGCAGGTCTAAATATTGTAACTGAGCGTAAAGACGTTGAACTAAATACAGTTATGTCTAACAGCTTCGGTTTCGGTGGCACTAACGCCACATTAGTAATGAGCAAATATAAAGGTTAAACCTCTCCAGTATTTGCTTAAAGCCGAGCAATAGCTCGGCTTTTTCATTTGTTATAAAGTCTTAGTTGTTACCTATCCGAATACTGATAAATTCGCTACAATAGCGCCACTTTCTGCCTATCGGACACACAAATGAAAATTCTTGCAGATCAAAATATGCCATTGGTTGAGCAGTACTTTGCCGATTTTGGTGATGTTGAGCGATTTGATGGCCGTAATCTCCAACCCGAGCAGCTAGTCGGGGTCGATATCTTGTTAACCCGCTCTGTTACCAATGTAGATAAAGCCTTACTCACTCAAGCAGATAAATTAAAATTTGTGGGCACAGCAACCATAGGTGTTGATCACATTGATACCGAGTTACTTGCTGAGCGAAATATCGCATTTAGCAGCGCACCAGGTTGTAATGCCGTGGCGGTTGCTGAATATGTTATTAGCTGCTTGTATGCCTTGAGCCAAGAAAATGCCAGCTCGTTACAAGGCAAAACCATCGGCATAGTGGGTGTTGGCAGTATAGGTAGCTGTTTACGTGATAAGTTAAGCTTGCTAGGCATGAATGTATTGTTATGTGATTCACCAAAACATGAAGCCGGTGAGCTTGCAGAGCATATTGAGTTAGACACATTACTAGCCCAAGCTGATATTGTGACTTTTCACGTGCCATTGGTAAAACAAGGGCCACATAAAACCTTGCACATGCTAGACGAAACACGCTTAAAAGCACTTAAGCCGGGCATGACGATTATCAATGCAAGCCGTGGTGATGTGATTGATAACCAAGCATTGCTAGCATTGTTTGAGCAAGGCGCAAAATTAGATTGTGTGCTTGATGTTTGGGAAAACGAACCCAATATACTGACACCTCTGCTTGATTATGTACGTTATGCCAGCGTACATATTGCAGGGCATACACTTGAAGGCAAAGCCCGCGGTACACAAATGCTGTATCAGCAAGTATGTGAGCTTGAAGGCATCGCAGCGCTTAAGTCTCTGGACGATTTTTTACCAGAGCCAATTAGCCATTCTGTCACGCTAGGTGAAACCTTTAACCTAGACGATATAGGTCGCTTGGTGCACTTAATTTATGATGTGCGACGCGACGATGGCATTTTACGCAGTAAATTAGCAAGCGAAGGCTTTGATAGTTTACGTAAGAATTACCCGCCACGACGCGAGTTTAGTACGTTGTCGGTGGCTGCCAACAGTGCATGCGAAGGCGCATTAGCTGCACTGGGATTTAGAATTAACGAATAAAGCCATTTGCTTTATTCAAAAGAGGAAAATACATGTCGCAAAAATTTAATGTAGCCGTATTAGGTGCCACAGGTTTAGTGGGTCGTCAGATTATCGAAACTTTAGAAGATCGTAAGTTTCCGGTAGACCAGTTATTTTTACTCGCAAGCAGCCGTAGTGCTGGTGAAGAAATTCAATTTCGCGGTGAGAGCATTGAAGTAATCGATGTTGAAGAGTTTGATTTTAGCCAAGCTCACATTGGTTTATTTTCAGCAGGCGGCAGTGTCTCTGAAAAATACGCACCGATTGCGGCGGACGCAGGCTGTGTGGTAATTGATAATACCTCACACTTTCGTAATGACTACGATGTGCCACTCATTATTCCTGAAGTGAATGCATCAAGCTTAGCGGATTTCAGAAATCGCAACATCATTGCAAACCCTAACTGCTCAACGATTCAAATGCTGGTGGCGTTAAAACCAATTTATGATGCTTATGGCATTGACCGTATTAACGTATCAACTTATCAAGCTGTATCGGGGGCGGGTAAAGAAGCCGTTGATGAACTAGCCAAGCAAACAGCAAACTTAATGAATGCGCGTCCGATGGATAATGCCGTTTTCCCTAAACAAATTGCTTTTAACGTGATCCCACAAATAGACAGTTTTGAAGATAACGGTTATACCCGCGAAGAAATGAAAATGGTTAACGAAACACAAAAGATCTTAGGTGATAACAGTGTTGTGGTTAACCCGACCTGTGTTCGTGTTCCCGTGTTCTTTGGTCACAGTGAAGCGATCAATATTGAAACGCGTATGCCAGTAGATATCGAACATGTGAAGCAGCTATTAAACGATGCACCAGGTGTAGAGTTTATTGAAGACTTAGCTGATTACCCAACAGCTGTGTCTGATGCAAGTGGTAACGATACAGTATACGTAGGGCGTTTACGTGCTGATATTTCGCATCCACATGGTTTAAATATGTGGGTTGTAAGTGATAATACGCGCAAAGGTGCAGCAACAAATAGTGTGCAGATTGCTGAAGAGCTTATCGCAAATTATTTATAAATCTGATGATTTAGGCTGAGCTAAATTTGACAGAAAGCGGCAATTTGCCGCTTTTTTTGTGAATTCACTGCCAAATTATTGCCGCATACGTTGTAAAAGCGTATAAACTTAACGATAACAATAAAAAAGTCTCTCAGCCGCTAATATTTAAGCTATTTACTATCAAGGTGTTGCAATAGATATTGCAAGGCAACTAAGCTATAGTTTGCAGCTGGAATAGAGCTTGCAAGAAAACATAATTAAGAATCAATTCTGCAAGAATTACTTGATGTTTAAGCAACCAAGGTTGCTGCGTTAACATTTAAAACATAAAGGATCAGCATGCGCGGTTTAGCAACACTCTTCATATTAGCGTCTGCATTGGTGGTAACACCGACATACTCTGATGAAGGCACCACACTTAAAGGCCCTAAAGGTGTCGATTATGGTGCGCAGGGGCGCTCTATTGGTCCAATTAAACCGACCGATACACTGTGGCGCATTGCCGCTAAAATTCGCCCTGACAACTCTGTAAGTATTTATCAGGTCATGCAAGCTCTGTATGACAAAAACCCATCGTCATTTTTAGACCAAAACCTTAACCATATGCGCGATGGCGCATACCTAAAAATCCCAACCATTGCAGAAATGCGCGCGGTCAATCCAACGTTAGCAAAAGCGCGTTCTGAACAAGATGATGAGCTATGGGAGAAAAAGAAAAACGGCACGCTGACTACTGCTGAAATTAATGAATCGCAAAAGAAAGTAACCCAAGCCCGTAAAGTTGATGTAGACGAAGCAAAGCAAGAAATCAACACCATTAAAACTGAGCAGGGTACGCAGCTAGTCGAGCTTCAAAAGCAGTTTAAATCGTCGGTTGAAAATGTTGAAGAAATCTTAGCTGAGAACAACAAACTCAAAAAACAACTGAGTGGTATTTCTAAAGAGCTTGAAACCGTTCGCGATCAGCTTGGTCAAGACAGTGAAATTCAAAAGCAGCTGAAAGAACTGATCACTAAACAAAATGAAATCATAGAGCAGCAAAGAGCAAAAAAGATTGAAGAGGACAGTGGGTTTAGTTTTTCGAGTTTACTGAGCAACCCATTTGTTCTCGGTGCATTAATGTTTATTCCGGCATTACTGATCATTGCTGCCGTTGTGATGTTTTTGAAAAAACGCAACAGCGCCAATGATGATACAGATGCCAGCGATGACGATGAATTTTTACCTCAAAGCCCAAGTTATAATGCTGATGATGATTTAGAACCAATTATAGAAACTGATCCACTAGTTCCTGATCCAGTCGAAGACAATGATGACTTGAGTGTGCGTTTAGATGACGACTTAGACCAAGACATGCTGCCAGATGATGACATCATTTTTGACGACAGCATTGATGATAGTTTCGATGAAGATGACAGTGTTTTAAATCAAGATGAGCTAGAAGGGCTTTTAAGTGATGATATTGAGTTTAGCGATGATTCATCTAATAGCGCTGACGATAATGATTTAGATGCATTTTTACAGCAAGATTTCGATCAAACCGATGACGACAGTTTAGGTGATGAAATAGACCTAGATAGTGAACAGTCTCCAGCAGATTCATCGGGTGATATTTTAAGTGCTGATGACATTGATGACCTATTTGATACTGATGAAGGTGACTCGTTAGATAACGCTAATGATGAAATGGCAGCGCTTAGTGAAGAGCTCGCAGAAGATGACGCTGAAGATGACGCTGAAGATGATTTTGACATTGATAGCTTAATTGATGAGCAAAACAACACGGATTCTAATCAAGACGTAAACCTAGACGATATTGATGACTTACTCGATGAAAATAATGATGCCTCAACAACTAACGTAGAAGCAGAACTAATCGATGAAGATGATTTCGATATCGACAGCTTAATTGATGAAACGCAAACAGACGAGCCAGCAGCCGAAGCTAACGATGCATTAGAAAACGACGATCTTGATGATGCGCTGGATGTTGATGACATTGACTCGCTATTAGATGAAGCTCAAGAAGAAGCGCCAGCCGAAGAACCAAGCGCGGATGAACTCATCGATGAAGATGATTTCGATATCGACAGCTTAATCGATGAAGCACAAACAGAAGAGCCAGCCGCTGAAGCTAACGATGCATTAGAAAACGATGATCTTGATGATGCGCTAGATGTTGATGACATTGACTCACTATTAGATGAAGTTCAAGAAGAAGCGCCAGCAGAAGAACCTAGCGCAGACGATTTAATCGATGAAGATGAGCTTGATGATGCTCTCGATGTTGATGACATTGATTCATTACTAGATGAAGCACAAGCAGAGCAAGAGCCTCAAGCGGAGCTTGTTGAGGAGCAGCCTGAAGAGCTTGTAGAAGAACCTAGCGCAGACGATTTAATCGACGAAGACGAGCTCGGTGATGACTTAGATGTTGATGACATTGATTCATTATTAGATGAAGCACAAGTAGAGCCAGAGCTTGAAGAGCTTGAAGAGCTTGTTGAAGAGCCTAGCGCAGACGATTTAATCGACGAAGATGAGCTTAATGATGACTTAGATGTTGATGACATTGATTCATTACTAGATGAAGCTCAAGATGAGCAACAGCCTGAAGAAATACAGGAACCTGAAGAATTAGCAGAAGAACCTAGTGCAGACGATTTAATCGACGAAAACGAGCTTGATGACGAACTAGATGTTGATGACATCGACTCACTATTAGATGAAACTCAAGAAGAGCCTGAACCTGAAGAGCTGGTTGAAGAGCCAATTGAAGAACCTAGTGCAGACGATTTAATTGACGAAGATGAGCTTAATGATGATTTAGATGTCGATGACATCGACTCATTATTGGATGAAGCTCAAACAGAGCATGAGCCTGAATCGGAACTTGTTGATGAGCAGCCTGAAGAGCTTGTAGAAGAACCAAGTGCAGACGATTTAATCGATGAAGACGAGCTTGATGATGGACTAGATGTCGATGACATCGACTCACTATTAGATGAAGCACAAGAAGAGCCTGAATCTGAAGAGCTGGTTGAAGAGTCAATTGAAGAACCTAGTGCAGACGATTTAATCGATGAAGATGAGCTTGATGATGCCCTAGATGTCGATGACATCGACTCACTATTAGATGAAGCTCAAGAAGAGCCTGAATCTGAAGAGTTGGTTGAAGAGTCAATTGAAGAACCTAGTGTAGATGACTTAATTGACGAAGATGAGCTTGATCATGATTTAGATGTCGATGACATCGACTCATTACTTGATGAAGATGCTAGTGATGAGCAGGACTCTGACGTTGATGATGAGCTTGAAGAGCTTATTCAGCAAACAAATGAGCTGAAGCAAGACACTGAAGCACAGATATCAGATTTAAGTCATGAACAGAGTGACAGTGCAGAGCATGATGAGAATCTACAAGAGTCGCTAGAAGATTTAGTCGATGCTGATCAAGCGGTTGATGACATGAATGTTGAATCGATTGCATCAGAGTTGGTTGATGATACGGATGATAATGACGAAGTTGATATCGATGAAGCGCTTAATCAAGAGTTTAATGAAGATAGCGATGAGCTATTAGATGAAGATGATAGCCTTGACGAGTTTGATGATCCGTCACTGAAAAGTGTCGATGAGTTATTAAATGAAATTGGTGAAGAAGATGACTATGTTAAAGCTCCAGACTGGTCAATTGATGAACCAGAGCAAGACATAGAAGAAGTTGAAATTGATTTAGGCGATGATCCGCTAGCAGATGAAGACCTAACTGATGAATTTGATTTAACCGCCGACGAAGAGCCATTACATCAAGATACGGTGACTCCTAGCCAAGAGTTGGAAGAGTATCCAGAGCTTGAGCTAGATGAAGCCGGTTTTGAATTGGATGAATCTGATGAAGACACTTCTGGTGAGTTAGATGAAGATGCACCATTACAGTTAAGTCAGGCAGAGCAAGACCTTGCTAATTCATTAGCAACGGGTAATGAGCTTGATCAGCTAGACGATGATTTTGATGATGAGATCTTGCTTGATAATGAATTTACAGAAGATGATGTTCTTGATCCTGAGGACGACTTATCGGATCAATCACAAAGTGAAGGCGCAACAGATTTAACGAGCGAAGCGCCAATTGACGATGAGGTGGCTGATAGCCAAGACGAATTAGAAGAGTTCCCTGAATTCGAATTGGACGATATTGAACTTGATGATGCCAGAGAAGCTGAACAAACATTGGCTGATATCGAGTCTAATTTAGCTGACGAGGTTGATTTAAGTGAGCTGTCAGACGATGAAATCGATGATGATTTTATGGCTGACCTTACTCAAACAGACTTTGATGCGCTGTTAAATGAACTAGCAGAGCCAGACGAAGCTGATATTGCTGATGCCAGTGAGTTCGATGTTGATTTTAATGCGCTATTAAATGAAGACTTACAGGGTGAAAGCGAACAGCCAGTTGCACCTGAAGTAGAGGCATTAGATACTGAGGAGCAAACTACTTCAACGGATGAGTTTGTAGATATCGATTCATTACTTGAACAAAGTGACGATGAAGCACTCGACCATGAACCTTATGATGAGGTTGATATGGATGTAGGACTGAGTGATTTTAATGACTTACTAGCAGGTGATAACCCAACTGATGTTGATGCCGAAAGTGGTGGTTACTCAGCAAAACTGGACTTAGCTCGGGCATATATCGAAATAGACGACTTTGATGCAGCGCTGCAAGCCATTGAAGATGTTATTGCCAATGGCCCAGAGGAAGTGCAAGAAGAAGCACAATCACTTAAAGCTAAAATTAGCGAGTAATAAGTAAAACTAACCAATAATAAACCGAGCTAACTTCAACTAGCTCGGTTTTTTGTATCTAAGCGAAGGTTATTGCTTGTCTTGTAAGCGACGAGTTTTGAAATCAGACTCGGCTTTCCACTTAGGCCAGTCGCCGTTATCAGCAAGTTTGGCAGCAATATCAACTATCAGTTCGATATCTTGCTCAACACCACCCATAGACCAATCTGCTGAATAGTCGTCAGCTTCTTTATGATATTTGTGCGCGATGTAATCTGGATCTGTATCACCTAAACTCATAAACAATAAGCTAGGAACCCCTTGCTTAGCCAGCGAGAAGTGATCAGAGCGGAAGAACAAACCATTTTGAGGACGCGGGTCCATTTTTACATGACGACCTTGTGCTTTCGCTGCACCTGCAAGGTAGTCTTCCATTTCAGACATTCCTTTACCGTATTGTAATATGTAGTCAACGCCGTCTAGCACGTTCATACCATCAATATTAAGCAGCGCGACCATTTGCTTGGTTGGTACAATCTCGCCAGTTGCGAATTGCTCTGAGCCAATAAGCCCTGTTTCTTCAGCCGTAAAGTTGGCAAAGATAATAGAGCGTTTAAATGGTTTTTTCTTATGCATTTCAGTAAGGATACGGGCTATTTCAACCGTTGCTGCGCTACCTGATGCGTTATCAACAGCACCATTGTAGATTTTCACACCGTCATCAGTTTGCTTGGTGCCAAAGTGGTCCCAGTGCGCACCAATTACAATGTACTCATCAGGAGTTTCGCTACCTTTAAGCGTTGCAACAACATTATGCGATTGCGCTTGAGAGATATCACTTTTCAGTGTCAGCGCTGCTTTCGCTTTTAAGTCGACAGGTTTAAAGTCAGCTTTTAGTGCGTTGGCTTTTTCAGTTTGATAATCAAGGCCTGCTTGAGCAAAAATTTCATTTGCCGCTTGCTCATCAATCCAACCCATTACAGGGATGTCAGAAGCATTCTTATCTTGGTCGATTAAGGTATATTTGCTACCCGTGTTCGAGCTTTCTACAACGCTCCAAGGGTAAGCTGCAGGAGCCGTTTCGTGAACGATAAATACTGCTTTTGCACCTTGGCGAGCACCTTCTTCATATTTGTAAGTCCAACGACCGTAGTAGGTCATAGCATTACCGGTGAAAAGCGTGTCGTCTTGGGTGGCAAAACCAGGATCATTAACAAGCACGATAATTGTTTTGTCTTTTACATCAATATCTGCAAAGTCATCCCAATTATATTCAGGTGCATTAATACCATAGCCAACAAACACAACATCAGAGCCATCAATGTTGATTTCAGGGTTAATTTGTTGGGTACGGGCGGTAAAATCACTGCCAGCATTAAAGCTTAAATCACCCACTTGTAAGGTCATGTTTTGATCTGGAGTGAGTTTTGCCATGGTAACTGGCTGTAAAAACTCGCCATTAAAACTACCGCTTAAGCCGAGTTTTTTATATTCATCGGCTAAATAGTTAATAGTGAGCGTTTCGCCTTCAGTTAAAGGGCCACGGCCTAAGAATTCATCAGAGGCGAGGGTTTTAATATGTGAGCGTACATTGGCAATGTTTACGGCTGCATTGCTTTCAGCGTTTGGTTTATCAGTGCTTGTTGTTGGTTGCTCAGAGCAGCCGAATAAACCAATTGCAAGTGCCAAGCTTGCATACTTAAGGTGAGTTGTCATAGTTTTTCTGGTTGATTGCACAGGGTTTCACTATATGGGACGCTAAGGGGGGCTGTCCAGAAAGAGTCTACAAATAACTAATTATTCAGGATGAAAGGGTAATAATGCAGAACACTCTCTTGATAAGTTTCATTCTACAACTATTTTCCATATTTATTATAAAGTAATAGCCACATAAGCCTCTAGTAAACAGAATATTATTTGCTAGAATTGAGCCTGAGTAATGTTTTCAAATGAGGGACTATGAAATACATATTTTTATTTGCTTTTTTACCATGCTTCACTTCCAACGTTAACGGGTCTCAAGAAGTTAATTATGAGGAGCTCCATAAACCATATTTCAGTCTAAATTGTTTGAGTGAAAAAACTCAACAAGATATGGATAAATGTGGGGATAGGAATTTATTAACGGCTAAAAAGACAATGGAGTCGATGGTCGAAACGATACATACCCGTTTCGCAGAATTATCACCAGAGCTATCTGGTAAATTTAAAAAATCACAAACTTTATGGGAAGAATCACATACAATTGAGTGTCAACTTGAAGCATATGATTCAATAGAGGGAAGTGGATACCATTCAATACTAAGTTCTTGTATCGAAATGAAAATGAATGAAAGGATAAGTTATTTGCGGTGGTTAGCAAGTAATCTTTAATTTAAGGAGAAAACATGAGTGCACTACAGCCAATCTTAGGTAAAGTCACGTTTGAATCAGAGGGAACTGAAAAAGGGCCATTTCATAGCAGAGTCCTGCATGTTCCTAGCGCTAACTCAGGATTAACGATTGGGCGTGGTTATGATATGAAGATGAAGACAGCTTTACAAATTCAACAAGATTTAATCAAAGCAGGATTAAAAGTTACTGATGCTAATTTGTTAGCCAAAGCTTCGGGTTTAATAGGGCCTTCAGCTAAGCTTTTCATATCTTCTAATAAACTCTCCACTTTTGAAATTTCTCAGCAGCAACAGGTTAACTTATTTCAAATCAGCTATTTAGAAGAATTGTCTGAAACAAAAAGAATTTGTACAAAAGCAGATGTAGTCGCTAAATACGGAAAATGTGAGTGGTCGAAGTTAGACTCTGCTCTAAAAGAAATTCTAATTGACCTTAAATTTAGGGGGGATTACACAGGTAAAACACGAAAATTTCTCCAAAAATACATTGTAAATAATGACACTAAAGGCTTCTTATCAGTTCTTGCAAACCCAAACCACTGGATTAGTCAAAGAGTACCTACTGATAGGTTTCAAAGAAGAATTTCGTATTTTAAAAATAACGCAGTATTTAAGCCTTAAACTGGAATTATATATTCAACTACTATTCAATAAAAGCTGAGTTAATTCTCAGCTTTTATTGAAGGTAATTACCACCACGCTTTTTCAATGGCGGTATCTTGAATTTTAAATACCTCACCAACTAACGGAGTACTCAGTGATACTTGCTCTTGTACTGCTTTTTTAGCGACACGTTTAAGTGGGTCATACCAAGCATGAAAGGCCAGATCGAATGTTCCATTATGCACTGGCACCATCACATCACCTTGTAAGTCGAGGTGAGCTTGTACTGATTGCTCTGGTGTCATGTGAATGTCAGCCCAATCTTTGTCGTAAGCACCAGTTTCAATAAAAGTGATATCAAACGGCCCATAGCGATTACCAATCTCTTTAAAGCCAGCAAAATAGCCAGAGTCACCGCTAAAATAAAAGCGCTTGTCATTTACTTTAATAGCCCAAGAGCCCCAAAGAGTTTTATTGCCATCTGTTAAACCTCGGCCAGAAAAGTGCTGGGTTGGTGTAAATACAATTTGGATATTTGCCATATTTTGCTCTTGCCACCAATCAAAACTATGGACTCTTTGTTCATCAACTCCCCATTTTTTCAGGTCGTTTTCGACTCCTAATGGCACATAAAAAGAATCTGTTTTATCAACAAGCTGTTTAATTGCTGCTTTATCTAAGTGATCATAATGGTTGTGTGAAATAAACACTCTAGCAATGTTTGGTAGCTCTTTAATGCTGATAGGTGTTGGCTGAAAGCGCTTTGGCCCCATGAATGAAAAAGGCGAAGCGCGCTCTGAAAATACCGGATCAAATAGCCAGTATTCGCCATACACTTTCGCTAAAATAGAGGAGTGACCTAACTTCACAAAATGCACTGTGTCATTAGATAAACGCTCAAGCTGTGCATGAGAAACAGAATGCATAGGCAGTTCACCTGTTGGCTCTGCATCAATTTTCTTTTCAGTAATAAAGCGTTTGAAGATACCTAGCGTTTTCTTAAAGCTGGGTCTTTCTACCTCAGCAGTATTGTGGAACTTGCCATCAGATAACTGCGCAGAGTGGCTGTTATCACTCACGCCTTCAGCGGCTAATTGATTATTCATAATAAACACTCCTATCACGATGCATAGAGTGGCGATTGCGAGCCATTTTAGAAATTTCATATCGTCACCATAAGTAAACTACACGGTGTAGTTTTTCATGGTTTGCTATAAAAGTAAACTATCTAGTGCATTTTTTATTTTTGCGTTACACTAGTAACCCTTATCGGAGGGGTCCATGAAATTATCACAGAGAAAACGATTAGATATTTTGAATGCAGCTGAAACATTGTTTTTTCAGCAGGGCGTTGAGCATACAAGTATGGATCAGGTTGCAAGCTTAGCGGGTGCCTCAAAACGTACCGTCTACAATCATTTTGAAAATAAAGATGTGTTGTTTCAAGCAATTCTAGTGTTTATGTTTGAAAAAGTCCGCCAAGAGCAAGCGGTAGTATTTGATGCCGCTGTGCCAATTGCACAGCAGTTAACACGCATTGCTGAACAAGAAGTGGCACTTTTGACCTCTGAAGAGTTTTTAAAAGTAGCGAAAGTCGCTTTCATGCAGATGTTACAGCAGCCTGATTTAGCAAAATCATTAGCCAGTAATAACATGGGCTGTATGCAAGATCTGGTGGCGTTTTTAGAAGCAGGTGTGCAAGCACAGGTTTTAACGATTGATGATGTTGAGTTTGCAGCAAAACAGTTTGTGTATCAGTTAAAGTCGCTGATCTTCTATCCGTTGCTGTATGGCTTTGAGCGCCAAGAAGGCGACTCCGATAACAAAGTAATAAGCGAAACTGTAAAAATGTTCTTAGCGCGTTATGGGCGCTGATATTTTGGAACATAAAAAAGCCCGCTTAATGCGTAATGCCAGTCAGTTAAGAGCTGACTGGCATTTTCTTTTATAGGGATATTTATTAGGTTTCCTTCTTACCACCCTTGGATAATGCCTGTCTGGTAGCCTATCGGGTAAGATAAACAACCT
>NZ_JAKGBH010000053.1:0-30666 GCF_021532515.1 Pseudoalteromonas sp. PAST1
AGGTTGTTTATCTTACCCGATAGGCTACCAGACAGGCATTATCCAAGGGTGGTAAGAAGGAAACCTAATAAATATCCCTATAAAAGAAAATGCCAGTCAGCTCTTAACTGACTGGCATTACGCATTATGCGGGCTTTTTCGTTTTTATCATTACCAACCGCACTGGCGGCCTTCATTTTGCTCATCAAGGTATTTTTGTAACGGTGCAAAGTAATCTAAGATTGCTGTTGCATCCATTTCTTCTTTACCAGTGATTGTCGCAAGTGCTTCTTGCCATGGGCGGCTTGAGCCCATTTCTAACATAGCATTTAGTTTTTCACCAGCCTCAGCAGAGTTGTATACAGAACAACGGTGAATCGCTTCTTCGTTACCGGCAATTTCACATAAACTTCTGTGGAAGTCGAATTGTAAAATGTGCGCTAAGAAATAACGTGTGTAAGGCGTGTTGCCTGGTACGTGATACTTAGCACCTGGATCGAAGTCTGCTTCGCTACGTGCGATAGGCGCTTGTACACCTTGGTATTTTTCACGTAATTCCCACCACGCTTTGTTGTAGTTCTCTGGCGTTACTTCACCTGAGAAAACTTTCCAGCGCCATTGGTCTACTAATAAACCAAATGGGATAAATGCTACTTTGTCTAATGCCATTTTCATTAACAGGCCGATATCTTTAGATTCATCAGGCACGTCGTCTAATAAACCAATTTCTTTTAAATAACCTGGCGTTACAGAAAGTGCAATGGTGTCACCAATCGCTTCGTGGAAACCATCGTTCGCACTTTCTTGATAATAAATAGGCTGTGTGTTGTAGGCGCGTTGGTAGAAGTTATGCCCTAGTTCATGGTGAATAACAGAGAATTCTTCACCTGTGCGTTGAATACACATCTTAATACGTAGGTCGTCTTTGCTATCAATATTCCATGCAGATGCATGACATTGTACGTCACGGTCTTGCGGTTTAGTGAATAGCGAGCGCTCATAGAAGGTATCAGGCAGTGGTGCAAAGCCCATTGAGGTGAAGAACTTCTCAGCACCACGTACCATTTTAAGTTCGTCGTAATCGTGTTCAGCTAATAGTTCTGTTACATCATAACCAGGATCGGCATTTTCTGGTGCAACAACGTCGTAAATGTTACCCCATGTTTGGGCCCACATATTACCTAGAAGGTGAGCTGGGATAGGTTGATCTTGCGGGACTTTATCTTCGCCATATTTTTCACCTAGCTTGGCACGAACATGACAATGTAATGAATCATATAGCGGTTTAACTTGGCCCCAAATGCGGTCGAGTTCTTTTGCAAAATCATCGGCTGGCATGTCGTATTTACTACGCCACATAGCACCTGTATCTGCATAACCTAGCTCTTTTGCACCTTCATTGGTGAGTGCAACTTGTTGCTCATAAAGCGGGCGCATAGGTTTTGAAACTTGTCGCCAGCCTTGCCATAAATCAAGCAATTCATTGTAATCACGGCTCGTTGCCATTTTAGCAGTCATCTCGCCAAGGCTTAAACAGCTACCATCTTCTTTACAGTATTTACCTTTACCATAAATACCCCCTAGCTCAGCCACTAATTGTGAGAGCTTAGCTGTTTTTTCAGCATCTTGTGGTGCAGGTAAGGTAAGTGCGAGTTTAAGTTTATCGAGTTTACGACGTGCATCGTAATCAAGCTCTAAACTATCGAACTTTGCGGCTTCATTAGCAAGACGAACCACAGCTTCTGTCATTTTGCGATTTACTTCGGCAGATAGTTCAGCAGTATCATGGGTGATGAAGTTGGCATAAATCCACTCAGCACGGCTTGCTTCTAAATAAAGCGCGCTTAATTCTTTTTCAGTATCGGCGATAAATTTAGCGGCATCTTGTGCGGTTACTTGGCTTGTTTTGACTTCAGCAGTCGTTGTTTTAGTGCTCGCAGCGTCATCATTACAGCCTGTAAGTGCAAGTGCACTGGCGACCATAAGCGCGCTGATGCTGAGCTTAAATGGAGTCTTTTTCATAACGTTCCCTAGAAGTTTATTGTTATTTATTGCCCATGCATAATAGCAGTGTCTTAGTAAACAACAAACTGCCTAGTTGAAAACAAGCTAAGTAAGCGCTGCTTACGTTGTATTTATGGCACGATCAGTCATACTTGAACCAGTTAAATAAAATAAAAGGATTGCACAATGACGACCGTAATCATTCTGTTACTAGTTGCTGTGATTGTAATTTTTGCTGTGAAAGACATTCGCATCAATCTTGTCACACGACCTACGTTTAGACTATTTAAAAAAGTTTTGCCGCCGTTATCGCAAACAGAACGTGAAGCTATGGAAGCGGGTGATGTTTGGTGGGACGGTGAGTTATTCAGTGGTAACCCTGATTGGCAAAAGCTGCATCGTTTTCCTAAACCTGAACTCAGCGAAAAAGAGCGCGCATTTATGGGTGAGCAAGTCGAAACTTTGCTAGCCATGCTTGATGATTATCAAATCGTGCAAAAAGATAAAGACCTACCAAAAGAAGTGTGGGACTACCTAAAAAAAGAAGGATTTTTTGCACTAATCATTCCTGAAGAATTTGCTGGCCGAGAGTTTTCAGCCATTGCTAATTCAACCATTGTATCGAAAATTGCCACTAAGAGCTTAACCGCTGCGGTCACCGTTATGGTCCCCAATAGCTTAGGTCCTGGCGAATTACTTCTTCATTACGGTACCAAAGAGCAACAAGAGCGTTGGTTGCCAAGCCTAGCTAAGGGCGATGATGTGCCTTGTTTTGCATTAACGGGCCCTGAGGCTGGGTCTGATGCAGGCAGTATTCCTGATACTGGGGTGGTTTGTATGGGCATGCATAACGGTGAAGAAGTGATTGGCTTAAAACTTAACTGGTCAAAACGTTATATCACCCTTTCGCCAATCGCCACAGTACTGGGTCTTGCATTTAAAATGTACGATCCTGAAGGTTTATTGGGTGATAAAAAAGAGCTTGGTATCACGTGTGCACTTATTCCGACAGATCACGAAGGTGTGCAAACAGGTGAGCGTCATTACCCGTTAAACATGGCATTTATGAATGGCACAACGTACGGTAAAGATGTGTTTATTCCGCTTGATTGGATCATCGGTGGCGAAAAGGGCGCAGGTAGAGGTTGGCGCATGTTAGTTGAATGTTTAAGTGCGGGCCGCGGTATTTCGTTACCGGCACTTAGTACGGCAACAGGTCACTTGGCTTCAAGAATGACATCAGCCTATGCAACCGTTCGCCAACAATTTGGTGTGTCGATTGGCCAATTTGAAGGTGTTCAAGAAGCACTCGCTCGCATTGGTGGTTTAACTTACACCTTAGAATCAGCAAGGTTAATGACCGCAGGGGCGATAGACTTAAAATTGAGTCCGTCTGTGGTTACCGCTATAGCTAAGTATCATATGACTGAAATGGGCCGTACTGTAATGAACGACGCGATGGATATTCATTCGGGTAAGGGTATTCAAGTCGGGCCGAATAACTATTTAGCCCATGGCTACATGGGGATCCCGGTATCGATTACCGTTGAAGGTGCAAATATTCTGACTCGTAACTTGATGATATTTGGTCAAGGCGCTACCCGTTGTCATCCGTTTGTTTTAAAAGAAATGGAAGCAGCAGCAATGGAAGACCAAGATGTTGCTTTAAAAGAGTTTGACTCATTACTACTGCAACATATTTTATTTGCAGGCAGTAATGCAGGTATGGCATTTGTGCACGGTTTAACGCGAAGTTACTTCGCTAAAGCCCCTGTCTGTGGCGCAACCACTGGTTACTATAAACAGTTAAGTCGCATGAGTCGTGGTTTAGCATTTTGTACTGACGTTGCGATGCTAGTATTAGGCGGTGAGTTAAAACGCAAAGAGATGATTTCGGCACGTTTAGGTGACGTGCTTAGCCATTTATACCTTGCTTCATGTGTATTGAAACGTTATGAAGATGAAGGGCGTCAGCAAGCTGACCTACCATTTGTGCAATATGCCGTTGAGCATTCGTTATTCTGCATTGGTCAAGCATTCGATGGCTTCTTTAAAAACTTCTCTAACCCAGTGGTTAATTTTTTACTAAAACGTATTGTGTTCCCTCTGGGTAATCATTACCACCGTCCAAGCGATGAGTTAGCACAAACAATGTGTGAGCACATGAGCAAACCAGGGGTCTTTAGAGACAGATTAACCCATCTTTGTTATGTTGATGAAAATGCAGGCACGGGTGTCATGGAAAATGCCTTTTTAGCCATGATTGACACCCATGAAGACTTTAAGCAGCTTCGTAAATGGCAAAAAGAAGGCACTATTGCCAAAAACCTTGAACTTGAGGGCGCAATTGCCGCAGCAGCAGAGAAAAACTTGATAAACGAAACCGTTGCAGAGCGTATGAATCAAGCCAATGAGCTACGTAAACAAGCGATAGCCGTTGATAACTTCTCCCCCGGCGAGCTGTAACTTCTTGCCAAGTTGAAATAATTAAAGCCTTGCATTTGCAAGGCTTTTTTATCTTAGCTTATACCAATCCGTGAGTGATGACTTTTTCTGCTTCGCTGGCTGGCATGGGTTTCGCTTTTAAGAAGCCTTGACCAAACTTACATTGAGTTTGTTTTAAGATTGCCAATTGTTTTTCTGTTTCAATCCCTTCCGCAACAACATCGAGCTTTAACGACTGTGCTAACGATAATATGGCATCCACCAAGGGGTTGTGTGCTTTATTTAAATGATCGATAAAGCTTTTATCGATTTTTAAAATATGGATAGGTAATTGGTGTAAATAACCAAGCGCTGAGTAGCCAGTACCAAAATCATCTAAGCACAGTTTAACTTCAAGAGGCTCAAGGCCTTTAATAATTTTTGTTGCTAGCTCTAAATTACCAATTAGCCCAGATTCAGTGATTTCTAAGCACAGCGAGCCTAAAGGGAGTTTGTATTTAGAGTACAAAGCATGGATTTGCGCGACGAAGTCGAGACTTGCAAAATGACGTGATGACACATTCACGGTAATTCGGCCAAACGCTTTACCTTTACTTGCCCACAGTGCGATTTGCTTTGCCGCGAGTTCAAGCAAGTGTAAATCTAAGTTAATAATTTGGCCTGTGTCTTCTGCAACGGGTATAAAATCATTTGGCGAGACAAAGCCTTTACTTGGGTGGTGCCAACGCACAAGCGCCTCAAAGCCGACAACCTGTGCATCTTGAATGGTAAAAATTGGCTGGTAGTAAAGTTCAAAGTCGTCATGTTCAATACCATGCTGTAAATCATTTTCTATATCCGCATGATTTTTGAGCTTTTTACGCATGGTATTGTTAAAAAACTTAACTTTACCGCGGCCTGATGACTTCGCCTCGTACATTGCAGCATCAGCATGCTGTAATAGCTTATAAGCTTGATCGCGACTACTTTCACAAAACGCAACACCAATACTTGTGGATGCCTGAAGTAAGTGGCCATCAATATCAAGAGGCTCAGCGAGAACCTGTTGAATTCGTTCAAGGGCATCTTTAATTTGTTGTTTATCGGTGATGTTCTCCATAAAAATGGCAAACTCATCGCCCCCTAAGCGGGCAAAGGTATCGGTATTGCGGATGGTACCTAAGATTAACTCACAGATTTTGACCAAAAAGTGGTCACCAACCTCATGACCTAATGAATCATTGATACTTTTAAAACGGTCAAAGTCTAGATAGAGCAGGGCATGTTGGTGGCGCTTATCTGCTCTTGCCAGACGAAGGATCGCATGTTTAATACGCTCTATTAATAACGAGCGGTTAGCAAGGCCGGTTAATTCGTCGTGAAGAGCTCGGTGCTCAAGCTCTTGTCTTGATAATTGGCGGTCTATCGCCATGCTAATTTGGCGGCTCACATACGTGAGTAAGGCACGGTCATGTTCGTCATAGTGATAGCTTTTACTGTAACTTTGTACGGCGATAACACCACTAATACGCTCATTTACTTTAAATGGCACCCCTAGCCAAGACTCGGCCTGACGACCAACCATTTTAAAATGACCCGCATCAATGTGTTGTTGAAATTCTTCTTTCGTAAAAAGTAAAGATTGGTCGATGTTTAATAAATAATAAGATGCGGTGTCTTTTAGTTGTTCTTTCGATATTTTCTTATGGGCGTTAGAACGCACGCCTTCTTCGATAATATAAACTAAATCAAGCACATCGAGTTGCTTGTCATACAGGCCAATAAAGAAGTTATCAGCCCTCAGTAAAGAGGTAATAATGCCGTGTAAAGATTCAAAGAAGCTATCTAACTCGCTTGATTGATAGGTTAAGTTAGCGATTTGCAGCATCGAGCGTTCTAGCTTTTGTGCATCGTTTAACTGCATCACAGTTTGCTGTAAGTCTTCTACGGTGCGAACTTGATTTATCTTGGCACTGAGTAAGTGGGCGACAGTTGATAAAATCTCTAAATGCGTATCATTGTAGTAATGTTTTTGCGGGTGCTCACAGTCAATGACACCCAGTACTTTTTCTTTGTAAACTAATGGTACGCAAAGCTCAGATAACGCAGGGCGAGAATCGGCAATATAACGCGGGTCTTGACTGACATCGCCAATCATTAAGGGTTTGCCAGTGCTTGCGACATAACCCGTAATACCTTGATCAAAGCTAATTTCTGTTCGGTCGATATGGTAAGTATCATGGCTACTTGCCGTGCCAATAGACGCCATTTCTTTTAGGGTACGTGTTTTATCGTCTGCTAGGTAAATGACACACTCTATAAAGCCCAGGCGGCTCACTACCTCTGATGTAACATATTCGAGTAACTCTTCAACTGTATCTAACTGCATTAGAGATGATGAGAACTGATTAATAATATGTAATTGGTCTGTTTTGACTTCAAGTGCAAAAGCCGTGTCTAAACTCTTAGGCATAGAATAAAAGGTAACCAAAATGTTGTATTAATTTATTACGTTAACCTACTATCAAACTATCCACAAAGTTATTTTCAAAAAAAACGTATACTGGTGTAAACTAGGCACCTGAAAATGAACTTGGGTAAATAAGCGAGGTTATTTGCTCAATGTTTATGCTATCCCCCTAACTTTAGCCGTGGAAACAAGCAATGTCAGATTTAAATTCGATGCAAACTCTAACAATTACACGCCCAGATGATTGGCACATTCATTTACGTGATGGTGAGCAACTCGTTGATACCGTTCGTGATGCAAGCCGTTACATGGGGCGAGCAATCATCATGCCTAACCTTGTTCCACCGGCAACTTGTACAGACACTGCATTATCTTACTATGAGCGAATTAAAGCTGCGGGCCCACAAGGTAACTTCGAACCATTAATGGTGCTTTACCTAACAGATAAAACTACGCCAGAAGAAATTAAAAAAGCTAAGGCAACAGGTAAAATTGTTGCTGCTAAACTGTACCCAGCTGGCGCGACGACCAACTCAGATTCTGGTGTGACATCAGTTAAGAATATTTACCCTGTACTTGAGGCAATGCAAGAAGTAGGGATGTTGCTGCTAGTTCATGGTGAAGTAACCGATTCATCTATTGATATTTTTGACCGTGAGAAGGTCTTCTTAGATACAATTTTAGCGGATGTAGTAAATGACTTTCCGAGTCTTAAAATTGTGCTTGAGCACATCACGACAAAAGATGCGGTAGAGTTTGTTAATAATGCACCAGAGAATGTTGCTGCAACCATTACTGCTCATCACCTTCTTTATAACCGTAATCATATGCTAGCAGGTGGTATTCGCCCGCATTATTACTGCTTACCTATTCTAAAGCGTAACATTCACCAACAAGCGTTAATTGGTGCTGCAACAAGCGGCAGCAAAAAGTTCTTCTTAGGTACTGACTCTGCACCACATTACAAAGACAAAAAAGAAGCGGCCTGTGGTTGTGCTGGTGCATATACTGCACATGCAGCTATTGAGCTTTATGCTGAAGCGTTTGAAGAAGCGGGTGCTTTAGACAAGCTTGAAGGTTTCGCGAGTCACTTCGGTCCTGACTTTTACGGTATGCCTCGAAACCAAGATACCATTACACTAGTAAAAGAGAGCTGGACAGTACCAGCTAGCTATAAACTAGGCGATTCAGAAGTGGTGCCAATCAAAGCAGAAGCACAAATGGACTGGCAAGTTAAGTAAGTTTTAGCAAGGTCTAAATCGAGAATAAAAAGCCCATCTATTTGATGGGCTTTTTTCATTTATAATTAATTGTTTATAAATAGTACTGTCATATATTTTTGTTTGAGCGGTTGACCTTAAAATTATTTTCGATTAATAGAGCTAAAAGCTATTTAATGTGTTAGTCTTAAATTGCTTTGAGTTTTTGCGTATTGAATTTACGGATAATGTGCGGCTGTACGGTTACCGGTTTGGTTATTGGTTCTTCCTGTACTTTACCCCAAGTTTATTGGGCATTCACTCAGGGAGGATAGAGCCATTATGGCTGAATTTTAATAATTGACTTACAGGAAAATTTGGTATGTCAAACACGGTTACTGGTAAAGTTAAGTTCTTCAACGAAGCTAAAGGTTTCGGTTTCATTGAACAAGAAAATGGCCCTGATGTATTCGTACACTTCAGCGCTATCACAGGTACAGGCTTCCGCACTCTAAGCGAAGGCCAGCAAGTATCTTTCGGCATCAAACAAGGTCAAAAAGGCCCTGAAGCTGAGAACGTAGAAGTAGCATAATTTATTATGTGAACCTAAGCATTTTGGTGAAACAGTTTCTGTTTCACCAAAATTCATTTACTCCCCAAATATCATACAGTTGTACCTAAACCTATTTAAACCTAAAGTATTGTGTTAGCCTTTTTTAATAGGTAATTCTTCTAGAACTTTCTCAACTATTCCTTTAAAGCTACTCTCGGTATCTAAAGTACTATATGCTCTTAGACTTAGTTAATTAAACATGACATTGATCGTTGTGTAAGTGAAAAATTTGATCTAACGAGAAAATTTAGTACTCATTTTCAGAGATTGTAGATTTTTTTACCAACATCTGAATTTCCCGCTAAACTTAGTGATATATAAGACAGCGGTAATTTAAATGAGCAATAAAATACTCGTTTGATAGATATAATGAAGGTTTGCTAATTGATGAGCATAGGAAATAATATACTTTTGGTAGACGATCACCCGATGGTGGCAACAGCAATTAAAATGGTTTTATCCAAATCGACCTTAGTTAACGAAGTTCAAGCTGTTGGAAGTCAAAAAGAAGCACTACAATTTTTAAAAGCTAATAATGTAGCGTTAGCTATATTAGATATTGAGTTAGAAGACTCAGATGGTTTTAGCTTATACAAGCGGGCTGTTAGTGCAGGGTTTACTGGCAAAGTGTTATTCTTATCAGCTAAGCAAGATAAGCATATTATACGCACTGCAGCAAAGTTGGGAGCGCAAGACTTCGTTAACAAAGCTGAGAGCCTTGAAGATATTTCTTCTGCAGTTGAAATGATCTTGCGTGGTTACACCTTTTTTCCTCAAGAGCATTTAATTGCTTCTGAAAAAGACATTGACGAGTTACTCACTGAGCGTGAACTCGCCGTAATGAATTACCTATTGCAAGGGCTATCGAATAAAGACATTGGTGAAAAACTTTTCATCAGTAACAAGACCGTCAGTACTTACAAAACAAAGATATTTGAAAAGCTTGAGGTTGATTCAGTTATCTCATTAGCTAAGCTAGTAAAAGACCGCGCCGTGTTCTAATGGCGGCAGTTATAAGTCAAGATTAAATCCCGTTTAATGTTTAGTAAGCAGTTTGCTTGCTTATTAAACATTCCCTGCCTCTAAATGCATAAAAATTCTTCTAATTAGATTTTTTAGATGAAAAAACTGAATTTTTTTTTCATTTTTCTTTACCGCTTTTTGATTTCAATAAATGTTACATTTATGTTTAAGTTTGAACGGAATATGAATGTGATGATTGTTACTAAAGGGCTATAGAAGCCTTACAGATGTGTGGCTGTTATATTTTTGTTAATTCGTTGTTTTGGTTATTTTCATATCAACGACGAGTCACCAAATTTTTCCGATGAAAGCCGAACATCAAGTTGACAGACTCAGATGCATTTAGCATTATTGGAGGGTTGATATCTATTAAAAGATATCAGGGTTGTCCTCTTCGGAGGGTAATTAAATTATAAAAGTAACATTACTTAATTGGTTGGGAACTATGTCTGTTAAAATCAGAAAGAGTCTTGTAGCATCAGCGTTGGTTGGCGCTTTTGCATTTGCAAGCAGCAATGTGATTGCAGATCCTTTGAAAGATGTGCAAGATGCAGGTCAACAAATTCAAAAGGCTGCTGTTAAGTCTCAAACTAAAATTGACAATGTATATGGTCAAACTCAAGAGCTAATCGCTGAGTACCGTAGCGTTGTTGACGAAACTGAGCTAATGAAGGTTTACAACGATCACGTAGCACGTTTGGTCGCTGACCAAAACGCTTCAATCGAATCGTTTGACCGTCAAATCGCAACTATCGATAACACGAAACAAAACGTTGTGCCTTTGATGTATCGCATGATCGATACGCTTGAGCAATTCATCAAAGCGGACGTTCCGTTCAATCTTGAAAACCGTCTAGCACGTGTTGAAAGACTTCGTGACATCATGGCGTCAGCTTCAGTTACTACATCTGAAAAATTCCGCCAAGTTCTTGAAGCTTACACTGTTGAAACTGCATACAGCTCAGCTGTAACTGCTTCTCAAGGTACTCTTGAGATCGATGGTAAGAGCATCAACGTTGACTTCGGTCGTTTAGGTCGTATCACTTACGTAGCTCAGTCTTTTGACCTTAAGCACGCGTGGGTGTGGGATAACAACACTAAACAGTGGAAAGAATTAGGTGAAGAATACCTAAAACCTGTTAAAGAAGTTATCCGTATGGCGCGTAAACAAGCGACATTAGAACTTGTTAAACTACCAATTTTTGGCGCGGAGTAATCAATAATGAAGAAACTATTTAAAGGTTTTGCTGTTGCAGCAGTACTATCTGTTTCTGCAGGTACCGCGCTTAATGCACACGCAAACACTGATGCTTTAGACAAAATTCTTGAGCAAGTTAAGCAAGAACGTATCTCTGAAGGCAAATTAAATAAGCAACGTGAACAAGAGTTCCTTTCAGCTCGTGCTGACAAGCAAGCGTTACTTAACAAAGCTAAAAGCGACCTAGCTGCTGAAAAAGCACGTGGTGACCGTTTAGCTAAAGAATATGCTCAAAACGAAAATACTTTAGCAGAAAAAGAGCAAGCTCTTTTAAATGCTCAAGGTACTTTAGGTGAGATGTTCGGTGTTGTACGTCGTGCAGCTGCTGATGCAATCGGTTCAATCGAAGCATCACTTGTTTCTGCTGAAAAACCAGGACGTGCTGAAGTACTTCGCTCACTAGCTGCTGCGAAAGAACTTCCAACTGTTCGTGAACTAGAAGAGCTTTGGATTTCTCTTCAAACTGAAATGACTGAGTCTGCTAAAGTTTCAACTTTCGAAACTGAAGTTGCAGGTCTTGACGGTTCATCTTCTGTGAAGAAAGTAACGCGTATCGGTAACTTCAACTTAGTAACTGATGACGGTTATTTAATCTACTCTCCAGAAACTAAAGCGATTCAACCTCTAGGTAAGCAACCTGATAGCTACATCCTAGCGGGTATCAGCGATTTAGAAGGTACTTCTGCAGATAACTACGCTGGCGTATACATCGACCCGACTCGTGGCGCGATCTTACGTATCAACACGCAGAAGAAATCACTAATGGAATACTACGAGCAAGGTGCTGAAGTAGGTTACATCATCACACTATTATTAGTTGTTGGTCTACTTATCTTCATCGTTCGTTTCATTGATCTTGCGCTTACTAGCACTAAGATTAAGAGCCAGCTTAAGAACCTTTCTACTCCGAATACAAACAACCCACTGGGTCGTATTCTTAAGGTTTACGCTGACAACAAGAATCAAGACGTTGAAAACCTTGAGCTTAAACTTGACGAAGCAATCCTACGTGAAACGCCTCGCATCGAAGCTGGTATCAACATCATCAAGATCTTGGCAGCAATCGCTCCATTACTAGGTCTACTAGGTACGGTAATCGGTATGATCCTTACGTTCCAAACAATCACATTGTTCGGTACAGGTGATCCGAAGATCATGGCTGGTAATATCTCTCTAGCACTTGTAACTACAGCGTTAGGTCTAATTGCAGCTCTACCACTTATCCTACTTCACTCAATTGTTGCGGGTCGTAGTAAGTCGGTTCTACATGTCCTTGATGAGCAAAGCGCTGGTATCATCGCTGCTCACGCGGAGAAGGAGAAAGCCTAATGCTAGTCCTGATGGAGATCTGGGAATCTATCAGGGATTTTGTTGGCACAGGCGGCCAGGTATTATACGTGGTCGCGATAGCACTCTTTCTTATGTGGGTTTTAATGATTGAGCGCTATTGGTTCCTACTAGCTGAGTTTCCTCGTATGACGAAGAACATTGTAGCTCAGTGGGATGCCCGCCAAGACACTACGTCTTGGTACGCACACAGAATCCGTGAAGCATGGATTTCTGAAGCGTCTGAAAAATTAGATCAGCGTATGTTGTTGATTAAGACATTAGTAGCTGTTTGTCCTTTAATCGGCTTATTAGGTACTGTAACGGGTATGATCGCGGTTTTCGAAACCATGGCTACTCAAGGTACTGGTAACGCACGTTTAATGGCATCAGGTATTTCAATGGCAACAATCCCAACAATGGCTGGAATGGTTGCGGCACTATCTGGAGTATTCTTTAGCTCACGTCTTGAAGCGAGAGCGAGAATGGCGAAAGCTAAACTTGTAGATAGCATGCCTCATCACTAGAGAGAGAATTAAATATGGCACGTAAACAACGTTTTCGTGAAGAAGAAGAAGCAGCGGTTGACATGACGCCAATGCTTGACATCGTATTTATCATGCTTATTTTCTTTATCGTAACTACATCGTTCGTTAAAGAGGCTGGTATCGAAGTCAATAAACCTAAAGCAGCTGCAGCTACGAAGCAAAAAAATGCAAACATTTTTGTTGCTATCCGCGCTGACGGTGCGATCTGGATTGATAAACAACAAGTAGACGTTGAGCGTGTATCAGCTAAGCTTGAAAGTTTATTAGCAGAACAACCTACTGAAGTTGTAATTTTGCAAGCTGATAAAGAAGCAAAACACGGCGTAGTAGTTAAAGTAATGGACCAGATCAAAGCGACGGGTGATAACCTTAAAATTTCAATAGCTGGAGATCAGTAATGATTCGTTTTCTGTTTTCACTGATTGCAGGTGGGGCAGTTACTTTCGGCTTGTTCTACTTCATGGCGTACCTCATCTCCGGTGGAGCTGACCGTGCGACTGAACAAAAAGAACAGATCGTAGTCGAAATTATGACGAATCCGCCTGAATCTAAGGTGCAGGAGAGGAAGCGTGTTCCGCCTCCGCCTCCGCCACCGCCAAAGCAGCCGCCTAAACCGCAGCCGCCTCAGCCGGAAAACAGCAACCCTAACACTGGTGGTTTGTCATTTAATATGCCAAGCATCGATGTGGGTAGCACAGCTGGTGGCCTAAGTGGTCCAGGTGCATTTGGACGTGATGGTGACGCGACACCTATCGTTCGTATTGAACCAAAATACCCTACGCAAGCAGCGCGTGATGGTAAAGAAGGTTGGGTACAACTTTCATTCACTATCAATGAAGTGGGTGGTGTAGAAGATGTTGAAGTGATCGACGCCGATCCTAAGCGTATCTTCGACCGCGAAGCTAAACGTGCGCTACGTAAGTGGAAGTACCGTCCGAAAATCATCGATGGTAAACCACAGAAGCAATTTGGTCTTCAAGTACAATTAGACTTTAAACTTAACCAAGGCAACTAAGGAGGCGAGTAATGAGAAATTTATCTAAAGTAACTGCACTTGCGCTTCTTATGTCTCTATCAGGTGTAGCTTTCACTGCACCTGCTTTAGCAGCGCCAGATTACGCGAAGATTGAAGCGCGTAAAAAAGCAAAAACTAAAGTTATGGGCGAGCGCGTTGGTAAAAAAGTTATTAAAGCGTTTGATTTGTACAATGAAGAGAAGCTTGATGAAGCGATTGCGTTACTTAAAGAAATTGATCCTTCGGATGAATTTGATAAGGCAACAGTCGATCGTTACTTAGGTCAAATGTACGCTCAAAAAGAGCAGTATCAATTGGCTATCAAGCATATCGCAGCGGCAGTTCAGCCTGACGTTTTAAATTTTGCTGACCAAGAGCAAGGCTTAAAACTTCTAGGTGATATGTACGCGGGTACTGAGCAATATGCAAAAGCGAAAGAAGCTTATGCAGCTTGGATGGACTTCACAGGTGAGGAAGACGACAAGGTTTATACACGTATTGCGCAAGCAAACTACGAGTTAAAACTTTTCAAAGACGTACTTCCTGCTGCAAACAAAGCAATTGAATTGGCAAAAGAACCTGCAAAGGCTGCTTACCAATTAAAGCTAGCTGCCTATTTTGAACTTAAACAGTACAAAAATATGGTAGGTGTTGCTGAAGAAATTGTTCGTGTTTGGCCTGAAGACAAAAAAGCCTGGGTTGGTTTAGGTAAATACTACCTTCAAACCGAAGACTTCAAGAAAGGTCTAGCGACCATGGAAGTTGCCTATAAAAATGGCTATTTTGAAAACGAAGTTGAATACAAAGTACTTTCTAACTTTTATTCGTTAAATGATATCCCTTACAAAGCAGCAGTTGTGCTTGAAAAGGCAATCAACGAAGAAAAAGTTAAGCGTAACAAGCAAAATATCAGTGCAGTGGCATCTAACTACCACCGTTCTAAAGATATTGAAAAAGCAGCTAAATACTATGAAGAAGCGGCTAAATTTGATGATGATGCTGAGCTTTACCGCAAAGCGGGTTCATTACTTTTACAATCGCAAAATTATAGTGCAGCCGTTGTTCGTTTGAACAAGGCAATAGAGTTAGGTTCTGACAAAAAAGGAACTATTTACTCTGATTTAGCTGAAGCTTATTACTACCAAGAGAAGTATAAGCAAGCTTATAACGCTATCACTAAAGCAATGGACGATCCGCGCACTCGCAAGTTTGCGAAGAGCTGGTCGACCTTCATCAAAGATAAAGCCGCTCGTAACGGTGTAAAAATCTAATTGATGTTGTTTTAAATTAAAAAGCCCCTCTGGGGCTTTTTTTATGGAATTTTAAAATGCTAAGACAGATCGTATTATTAGTTGTCGCAAGTGTGATGCTGATAGCTTGCTCTGAGCAAACATCAGGTTTCAAAACATTTAGTGAAGGGCAGCAAGCGCTGCAAACTATTAATAATTTATTATCGACTCAAGAACAGCAAAGTGAAGCTGCTAGCTGGCCTTTCTCAGAAAGTTATTTGCAAGCACGTCATCAGGCTTATCAAGGACTAAAAACGACGACGTTAGATGTGTCACAACAGGCGCAATTGAACTATTTAATCATTGCTGAGCGTTATCCCGAACGTTACTTTGTGTGGCCTGTACAACGTGATGTTATTAGCCAAGCTCGTTTAGTAGATGACTATTCGGTAAATGAATTAGCTAACTGGCTAGAGTTAGTTGAAACGCAGTTAATTGCAGCTGAGCAAAGCAATCTGAAATTAAATAAAATCGAATTAACGCTTTTACATAATATGGTCAAATCGCACCTTGATAATAGCGATGACAGTGTACAAGCAGCACTAAACAAACTTAATCAATATTTAACTCAATATAAACCGCGTACTAAACTTGGTTTAGTCGGTTTGGCAAATGGTAAAGATTGGTATCAAAGTAAACTTAATTACTTTAGTGGTGAGACTAAGCCGCCTTTAACTTGGTTAAGTGAAATCCAGGCTTCGTTAAAGCAATCGCAGAATGCAGATTTTGTATTACCTGTATCAGACTCTCACGCTAAACCATTAGTAATGAACTATTTTGTAGAAAGTCATCAGCACACAGGTCTTGATTGGCAGCTTGATTATCTCGACCCGCTCAAAAGTAAGCGTAAATTAACACAAGATGAGCAATACTTCTGGCAAGTTATGATGGAAACCGACTTAGGAATTCATTATCACACATGGAGTGAACAGCAAGCACGTGTTAGTTTGATGAAGCGTCTAGGGGTAAATCATCAACAAGCTGATTGGTTAATTGAGGATATCGTGCTTTATCCTGCGATGAGCTTTATTTTTATAAATTAGTACAGCGCTGCGCTCTATGGAGCGCATCGCCGACAGCGTTGGCTTGCAGGATCTGCAAGTAAACGTTCGTCATCAATTTTTTCTTCACAATCACAGCAATAGCCATACTGCCCAATATCGATTTGGCATAGTGCTGCTTCTAACTTTTCTATTCGAGCAATCAATATTTGATACTCAGAACCGAGATTATTTGCTGTCAGCTCTAACCAGTCTGAAGGGGGATGATCCTTGAGTTGCGATAGCAGTTGCTGATGATAGGCTTGATCAGAATTAGCCAGCATATCCAGTAAACGTTGTCGAACCTGCGCAAGTTCCGCAGATAACTTTGTTTGAATTTCAGTATTGTTCATCGCTTTTCTTCCAAGTGGGCAATACTGGTATTATCAAACAAAATCGATTTGCTAATTATGATTTGTATCAATACTCGGCGCTTTCGCGTACTTTCTTAGTACATCTGCAACTTCGTCTTTGGCTTTTAGGCGGCGGATCTCATCAAAAAGTGCGTTAGCTTGAGGATATTGGCGTTTTAAATAGCCGAGCCATTGCTTAGTACGAGAAGCAAAATACTTTTCACATTTGCTCTCGTCTTGGTGCATAGATGAATGAATAATGTGGTATATCACATGCTCCCATAACATCGGAGTGTAATGCTCGTTTTCTGCATGAGATTTTATTTGTTTTGCTAAATCAGGCATCGCTAATGCACCACGACCAAGCATTAAATCTTGGCAATGACTGCGCTTTTGACAAAGCATGGCATCTTCAACTTGCCAAATTTCGCCATTAGCAACGACCGAAATAGTTTTATCTTTGATTAACGGGGGGATTTTTTCCCAGTATGCCGGAGGGTTGTAACCATCTCTTTTAGTTCTGGCATGAATAGCAAGACTTGAAGCACCCGCGCTAACAACAGCATCAACAATTTCTTGGCTATTACTATCATCATCAAAACCAAGCCTAATTTTGGCACTAACTTCATGGCAAGGATCAACAGCATCACGTACGGCTTTAATAATTTCGTACATGTGCTCAGGGTCTTTTAACAGTACCGCACCACCTTTACTTTTGTTCACTGTTTTAGCTGGGCAACCAAAATTTAAGTCAATGCCATGGGAGCCTAGGCGTATTGCTTTGACGGCATTTGCTGCCAAAGCATGAGCAACTTGACCTAGCAACTGAATACGCACTGGCGTACCTGCACGGGTATAACCACCTGTTTTTAGCTCAGGACAATAGCGATGAAACACGCGTTCGGGCAGTGTGTCTTCAACGACACGAACAAACTCTGTTACGCATAAATCAAATCCACCTAAATCAGTTAAGAGTTGTCGCATTTTAAAATCCACAACGCCTTCCATCGGTGCTAAAACTAGTCGCATGATACCTGTTAACTCATCAAAAATTAGGACGCGTATTCTAGCTTTTCTGGATTGTTTTATAAATCGTAATTTGCATTCTTGGCACTTTCAGAAAATAATTATAAAAATTTTGAAAGTAATTTTTAGTTCTCGGGTCTTGTTTAATAACCCTTTATAAAAAAGAGAGTCATCGAATGAACACAGTTAAGAAAAATTCAATTGCATTAACATTAGGTGCGGTTGTAGTAGGTGCGTCAAGTTTTGTAGCAACTGATGCGAGTGCAAACCCATTTGAATTTCAGCAAATGCAAGCAGGCTATCAACTAGATGCCGCAGAAGGTAAATGCGGTGAAGGTAAATGTGGCGGCGATAAAAAAGCTGAAAAAGAAGGCAAGTGCGGTGAAGGTAAGTGCGGCGGCGACAAAAAAGCAGCCAAAGAAGGCAAGTGCGGCGAAGGTAAATGCGGCGCAGATAAAAAAGCAGCCAAAGAAGGTAAGTGTGGCGAAGGTAAATGCGGCGCAGACAAAAAAGCAGCCAAAGAAGGTAAGTGTGGCGAAGGTAAATGCGGCGCAGACAAAAAAGCAGCCAAAGAAGGTAAGTGCGGCGAAGGTAAATGTGGCGCAGACAAAAAGAAAGCTAAAGAAGGTAAGTGTGGCGAAGGTAAATGTGGTTCTAATCACTAAGCGCTCATTTAGCTTTTAAAAGGGCCGTAAAGGCCCTTTTTAGTAGGAGGTAGTATGTTAAATGAATCAGTAGCTGATTTTGGGCTGATTGGCTTAGGTTTGCGCCGAGAAATGCTTGATGAAATGCTCATTGATGTTCCTAAACCTATTGAGTTTTTAGAAGTTGCACCTGAAAACTGGCTAAAGCTTGGGGGGCGTTTTGGTAAACAATTTAAACAGCTTACCGAACAACATGCCTTTGTTTGCCATGGTTTATCGTTATCGATTGGCTCACCAGCAGCGCTTGATATTGAATTTGTGCAATCGCTTAAAACCTTCTATAAAGAGCATAATATTCGTTTATTCAGCGAGCACTTAAGTTACTGCTCGGGCGAAGGACATATGTACGATTTAATGCCTATACCATTTACTGAAGATGCTATTAAGCATGTTGCTTCTCGTATTAGGCAAGTACAAGATATTTTAGAACAGCCAATTGCTATTGAAAACGTGTCTTACTATGGCGCCCCTGGTCAACAAATGACAGAACTTGAATTTACTAATGCTGTTTTAGAAGAAGCTGATTGTAAACTGCTGCTCGACGTGAATAATATTTACGTTAATTCGATTAATCATGGTTATAACGCTGAGCAATTCCTAGCTGAATTACCAACAAAACGGATTGCCTATGGGCATGTTGCGGGCCATTACACTGAGGCTGAAGATCTACTGGTTGATACCCATGGTGCGCCAGTTATCGATCCTGTTTGGCAATTGCTTGAAAAAGCTTATGAAGTTCATGGCGTATTTCCCACCTTATTAGAGCGTGATTTTAATATTCCGCCGATGAGTGAGTTGTTAACCGAGCTAAAAACCATTGAAGCACTGCAGCAAACAGCGAGCAAGCAAAACCAAGCAATGGTGAAACACAGTGCCTGAACATTTTACTCAAGTACAGCAAGCGTTTATGGCGCATATCCGCGATCCTCAACAACACGCTAAGCCTAGTGATATTGAAGAGCGTCGGATGGCTATTTACCGCGACTTATTTTTTAATAATGTGGATGGCTTTGTTAGCTCTGCGTATCCAGTACTAAAAAGTTTATATTCAGAGCAAGCTTGGCACAGACTCGTTAGGCAGTTTTTTAGTCAGCATGATTGTAAATCACCTTATTTTTTAGATATTGCAGGGGAGTTTTTGGCTTTTCTTGCTAATGACTATGAAGTGCAAAGCGATGATCCCGCGTTTATGTTAGAGCTAGCGCACTATGAATGGGTTGAGCTTGATGTATCGGTTGCTCAAGAGGTGGCAGAAGAAGTCAGTTTATCGGCTCATCAAGTGACAAGCTCTGCATTATTCTTAAGTTCACTTGCCCGTAACTTGAGTTACAGTTTTCCTGTTCATACCATCAGTGCAGATAATCAACCAAGTGAACCGGTAGGACAACCCAGTTATTTTGTGGTTTATCGTGATAGCGATGACGAAGTACAATTTTTATCGACAAATGCGATGACCGCATTACTTCTTAATATCATAGAATCTCAGCCAGGTGCCGATTTAAATGATGTATGCCAAGCAGTTGCAGAGCATGCGCCTCAATTTAGCCAAGAGCAGCTGTATCAGGGAGCCCTCAATACCTTGAGTGCAATGGCAGAACGTGGCATTGTGGTTTCTAATAACTTGGTTTAAAAATCAGCTAAAAGTCTTTATTGATGTATTTAGTTCGACTATTATGAGCGCCTTATTTTGTCGTGCTTAAATAAAGGTAGTAATTATGTCGAATGATAAAGACTTTAAAGATCCGTTCAATGCAACTTATTTCATTGCGTTTTTAGCTGTATTCGGTGGCATTGGCTGTCTAAACGCTATTCTTGGTTGGATCACTTCTTTATCTTAATCTGCGCAAGCAAATTAAAGACAATAGGCTGCATTATGCAGCCTTTTTTATAGCTGTAATTTCTTGTTAAGTGATTAATTTCGAAACTTGCTACCGACTTTCTACTAAGGTGATGTTATACTCTCGAGCTTTGTTAGATAAACTTTTTGAGCAGTATAATTATGACTCAAGCAACTTCAACGCTCATCAAACAGAGCATTGCAACGATCGCTGATTACCCAAAGCCGGGCATTATGTTCCGCGACGTAACTACTTTAATGGCTAATGCTGACGCATTTAAAGCAACCATCGACAGCTTTATTGCAGCATATAAAGACCAAGGTTTTACAAAAATCATCGGTACTGAATCTCGTGGTTTTATCTTCGGTGCACCACTTTCTTACGCACTAGGTATTCCATTCATTCCTGTTCGTAAACCAGGCAAACTTCCTCGCGAAGTGATTTCACAAAGTTATCAATTAGAGTATGGTGAAGATATTCTTGAGCTTCATACAGACGCAATTGTCCCTGGCGATAAAGTGTTACTAGTAGATGACTTACTGGCTACAGGTGGCACAATCGAAGCAACGGCAAAATTAGTTGCTAAACTTGGCGGTAACGCAACTGATGCGGCATTTGTTGTTTCTTTACCTGAGCTGGGTGGTGAGCAACGAGTTGCTGATATGGGCATCAAAATCTTAAAGTTGGTTGAATTCGAAGGCGAATAATTAATGAGTTATCAGGTTCTAGCAAGGAAATGGCGACCACAAACCTTTCACGAGTTAGTGGGGCAGTCTCATGTTAAACAAGCATTAGTTAATGCATTAACACAAAATAGACTCCATCACGCTTATCTCTTTACTGGAACCCGTGGGGTGGGTAAAACAACCATTGCACGTATATTCGCAAAAAGTCTCAACTGCGATAAGGGTATCTCTGCTGAGCCATGCGGCCAATGTTCAAGTTGTACTGACATTGAAGCAGGCCGTTATATTGATTTATTAGAAATCGATGCGGCATCACGTACCAAAGTAGAAGATACCCGCGAAATCCTTGATAACGTTCAATACGCACCAACACGTGGTCGTTACAAGGTATACCTAATCGATGAAGTTCACATGCTGTCAAAGCACAGTTTCAATGCATTACTAAAAACATTGGAAGAGCCGCCAGAGCATGTGAAGTTTTTATTAGCGACAACCGATCCGCAAAAACTACCCGTGACGATTTTATCGCGTTGCTTACAGTTTAATTTAAATGCTTTGTCGCAATCAGAAATTCATGATCAGCTTGCCCATGTTCTTAATCAAGAACAGCTAAGTTTCGATGATAAATCATTGTCTATTTTAGCTAAGGCAGCCGATGGTAGTATGCGTGATGCATTGAGTCTTACAGACCAAGCAATTGCGCAAACCAATGGCAATATTAATCATCAGGCTGTGCAAACTATGCTTGGCTTGATGGATACTCAATATAGCCAAACCATGTTAGCAGCGTTACTGTGCCAAGATGGCGATGCATTACTTCAAGAAGTAAAAGCAGTCGTTAGCCGAAACCCTAACTTTGTAGCCTTGCTCGACGATTTAATTGCCCTGACGCATCTTATTCAGCTTGTGCAACTTGTGCCTAGTGCAGCGGCACTTGATGATACTAACCGAGATTTTATTGAGCAGGTGGCACAAACCACTGATGCACAGCAGATGCAGGTTTACTACCAATTGCTATTAAATGGTAAAAAAGATTTGCAATGGGCACCCGATGCTAAACTTGGCTTTGAAATGATCATGTTGCGACTGCTTGCATTCCAACCTACGCAATTTGCACAAAGCCAAACACCAACGAATACCCAGCAACAGGTTAAGCCAAGTGGTGCCGGTGCACTGCGTGATATTTTGAAAAAATCTACGGCGCAACGTGAGCAAGCTGCTTCAGAGCAAGCACCAGTTGCACATAGCTCTGCACAGACAACTGCTGTTCCTTCAGAGCCTCAGCCAACACAAGCTGAGCCTATTCAAGCAGCCAAGGCAGAAACGGCACATAGCCATGAGTCTGCCCAGCAAGTTGAAGCAACAGCAGTAGAGCAGCCTGATGCTGGTCAACAGCCTCAGCAATCTGTTGAAACTGCAATGGTTGCTGAAGTTCAACCTGCGCCACAACAGCAAGAGCCAAGCCACTCAGAGCAAGTGCCAGCAGCTGAGTACTCATCACCAGAGTATTCTTCGCAAGATTATATGGATGATGATGCCGAAATGGATTCATCACTTGCAGCGCAATACGATGATGTGATGAATAGCGCCTATGATCAGGGCTTTACTGCCAATGAAGCATCTGCGCCTCAGCAACAGCAAACAACACCAGCACAATTACAACAGCAGCAAAGTCAGGCGCAGTCGGCCATTGCTCGTATTTTACAAGATCGCAATATTTCAGGTGCTGGGCGTTTAAGTGGTGCAGCAACGCAAACTCATGCTAAAGCAGAACCACAGCCTGAAGCTAAGCCCAAAGCAAAGCCGCCAGTGCAACAAAGCACAGCCGCGACCAACATTCAGCCTCAGCAGCAAGCAATGGCTGCTGAAGTAAAAAAGCCCATCCCCCAGCAAACGGGGGAGAGCAGTAGTAAAGTAAAAAAAGTCGACTTTCGAGAAAAGCATCAAACAATCACCGAAAACTTAGCGCCAGAGTTACTTGAGCAGATCAATCCACAAAAAGCGCCAGAGCCAGTAGTTGAAGAAGCCAGTATTCCGATACCTGATGATTTTGAAAGCCCGATCAGCAGTATTAAATTTGCACACGAACAAGACGAATGGGCGTATTTAATTAAACGCATGGGACTGGGTGGTCGCATGCGCCAATTTGCGCTGCATTCAATCTTTACCAAGCAGAATAATCAGTTGCACATTGAAGTTGATTCATCACAGCGCCATTTAGATAGCGCTGTGCTTAGGCAAAAGCTCAATGCTGCATTAAGTGAAATTTACGACCATAATGTAGAACTTAGTATCGAGTTTGCTGATGGCGTAATTGATTCACCGTATTTGATTCAACAAAAAATTGATGCGGGACGTCATCAACAAGCGATTGATGTAATAAATAGCGATGAAAATATAGTGCAATTTCAGCAGTTATTTAGCGCTATAATCGATGAAAACAGTATTCAGGCATTGTAATTAGTTACAATAGCCCTTATCTTCATGCCAATTAAAGTAGTTTAGAAAGAGAGACAGTTATGTTTAAAGGTGGAATGGGTAACATGATGAAGCAAGCGCAGCAAATGCAAGAGCGCATGCAAAAAGCCCAAGAAGAAATCGCAAACCTTGAAGTTGTAGGTGAAGCAGGTGCAGGCCTAGTTAAAGTAACTATGCTTGGTAACCACAATGTTCGTCGTGTTGAATTAGATGACAGCCTAATGGAAGACGACAAAGACATGATCGAAGATTTATTAGCGGCAGCGTGTAACGATGCTGTACGTCGTGTTGCTGAAGAAACACAAGAGCGCATGAGCAAAGTAACTGGCGGTATGCAATTACCACCAGGTATGAAAATGCCATTCTAAGTGATTTTGTATGCAACTATCTCCTAGTTTAACACAGCTAATTGAAGCGCTACGATGCCAGCCGGGCATAGGCCCTAAGTCGGCACAGCGCATTGCTTTTCATTTGCTTGAGCGTGACCGTCAAGGTGGTAAACAGCTTGGCCATGCATTAACCAAAGCAATGGATGAAGTAGGGCATTGTCAATCTTGTCGTACTTTTACAGAGCAAGCGGTATGCGATATTTGTTCAAGTGTTAAACGCCAGGATAGTGGTTTATTGTGTGTGGTCGAATCACCAACCGATGTACTCGCTATTGAGCAAACTGGTCAATACCAAGGTCTTTACTTTGTTTTAATGGGTCACTTGTCGCCAATTGATGGCATAGGGCCAAAAGAAATTGGCCTTGATATTCTTGAAAGCAAGTTGCAACAAGGTGGCATTAATGAGGTGATCCTCGCAACCAATCCAAGTGTTGAAGGGGAAACCACAGCCCACTACATTGCTGAGCTTTGTCATAAGTATCAGGTTGGTGCATCTCGTATTGCTCACGGTGTCCCTGTTGGTGGTGAGCTCGACTTACTTGATGGTATGACATTGATGCACGCATTTAGCGGACGACGCGCCGTAAACCAAAACTAATACCTAATATGGTATCAAAAGCCTGCTTTAAGCAGGCTTTTTTGTGTGTAGCCCCCCAATTTAGCCGTAAATTTAATTTTTTGCCTTGAAGTTCAAAAAGCCTGCCCCATATAAAGAGTCATAGTGCAGATTAGACACTTTGTTAATTGGAGATTTACACAATGACTGCAGCACAAAAAGAAACATTAGGCTTTCAAACAGAAGTCAAACAACTATTAAACCTGATGATTCACTCTCTTTACTCTAATAAAGAGATTTTCCTACGTGAGCTTGTATCAAACGCGTCAGATGCGGCAGATAAATTACGTTTCCTTGCGCTTTCGAATGGCGATTTATACGAAAACGATGCGGAACTAAAAGTACGTATCAGTGCCGATAAAGAAGCAAACACGGTCACCATTACTGATAACGGTATTGGTATGAGCCGTGAAGATGTGATCAATTCACTAGGTACAATTGCAAAATCAGGCACCGCAGAATTTTTCCAGAACCTAACAGGCGACCAAAGCAAAGATTCACAATTGATTGGTCAATTTGGTGTTGGTTTTTACTCAGCGTTTATCGTTGCTGATAAAGTAACAGTGCGTACGCGTAAAGCAGGTGAAAGCCAAGGTATTGAATGGCAATCTGCAGGTGAAGGTGAGTACACATTACAAGAGATTGATAAACCATCACGCGGTACCGAAATCATTCTACACCTTCGTGAAGACGAAACAGAATTTGCTGATGAGTTCCGTTTACGTAGCATCGTCACTAAATATTCAGACCATATTTCTATTCCAGTTGAGATGTATAAAGCAGAGGTACCTGAATCTGAAGGTCCTGACGGCGAGAAAATTCCAGCACAGCCAGGCGAGTGGGAAGGTATTAACCGCGCGACAGCACTATGGACCCGTGACAAGTCTGAAGTAACAGACGAAGAGTACAAAGAGTTTTATAAGCATATCGGTCACGATTGGGAAGAGCCACTAAGCTGGGCACATAACAAGGTAGAAGGTAAAACAGAATACACCAGCCTGTTATACATCCCGAAAAAAGCACCTTTCGATTTATGGAACCGTGAGCGTCAATCAGGTTTAAAACTGTATGTACAACGCGTTTTCATCATGGATGACGCTGAGCAGTTCATGCCAAGCTACTTACGTTTTGTGAAAGGTTTACTTGATTCAAACGACTTACCACTAAACGTGTCGCGTGAAATCTTACAAGACAACAAAGTAACGCAAGCAATCCGTAAAGGGTGTACATCGCGCGTACTTAAAATGCTTGAGCGTATGGCGAAAAACCGCGAAGAAGATTACCAAACGTTCTGGAACGAGTTTGGTCAGGTGTTAAAAGAAGGCCCAGCTGAAGATGCGGCTAACAAAGAAGCCATTGCTAAGCTACTGCGTTTTGCTTCTACACATACTGATGAAAGCACTCAAAATGTATCGCTTGAGCAATACATTGAGCGTATGAAGCCAGAGCAAGACAAGATCTACTATGTAGTTGCTGATTCATTCGCTGCAGCGAAGAACTCACCACACCTAGAGATCTTCCGTAAGAAGGGCATCGAAGTATTGCTTCTAAGCGACCGTGTTGATGAGTGGATGATGAGCTACTTAACAGAGTTCAACGAAAAATCATTCCAGTCAATTACCCGTGGTGACTTAGATTTAGGCAACATGGATGACGAAGAAACGAAAAAAGCGCAAGAAGAGTCAGAAAAAGAAGTTGCAGGCCTAGTTGAGCGCATTAAAACTGCACTAGGTGATAACGTTAAAGACGTACGCTTTACGCACCGTCTAACTGACTCGCCTGCATGTGTTGTTGCTGATGAGCACGATATGAGCTCGCAAATGCAAAAGTTAATGGAATCAGTTGGTCAAACAGTGCCTGAGCAAAAGCCAATTTTTGAGCTTAACCCAGAGCATCAGCTTGTTAAACACTTAAACGTTGAACAAGATGAAGACAAGTTTGCCCAGTGGTCACAAGTGCTTCTAGATCAAGCATTACTGGCTGAGCGCGGTACGTTAAAAGACCCTGCAGGCTTTGTAACTCGTTTGAACAAACTAATGCTAGATTTAAGCAAATAAGCGTTTTAGCGCAATGAGTTTGAAAAGGGAGCAAGGCTCCCTTTTTTATTGCCGCTAATATAGGCAATTGGTATAAGTTACTTGAGGTATAGCCTTAGTTGTGGAAGAATTCAGGCTCTAAAAACAAAACTCCACTGATCGACCATTTTTAAGATTAGTATCACACAGAGGACAATGATATGCGCATTATTCTTTTGGGCGCGCCGGGTGCAGGTAAAGGTACTCAAGCTCAGTTTTTGATGGACAAATACGGTATTCCACAAATTTCTACGGGCGATATGCTGCGTGCAGCAATCAAAGAAGGTACACCACTTGGTCTTGAAGCTAAAAAAGTAATGGATGCAGGTCAATTAGTATCTGACGAAATTATTATCGGTCTAGTTAAAGAGCGTATTGCTAAACCTGATTGCGAAAAAGGTTTCTTACTAGACGGTTTCCCTCGTACTATTCCTCAAGCAGATGCAATGAAAGAGAATGGCGTGGTAGTTGATCACGTTATCGAATTTGACGTTGCTGACGAAATCATCGTTGAGCGTATGGGCGGCCGTCGCGTACACCCTGGCTCTGGCCGTGTTTATCACGTTGTTTATAACCCACCTAAAGTTGATGGCAAAGATGACATCACAGGTGAAGACCTAATCATTCGTGATGACGACACTGAAGAAACAGTGCGTAAGCGTTTAGGTATTTACCACGACCAAACTAAACCATTAGTTGATTACTACCAAGCTGAAGCGAAAGCAGGCAACACTCAGTACCACAAATTAGACGGTACTCAAGCTGTTGAAGCTGTTAGCCAACAACTTGGTGAGCTTTTAGGTTAATTTACCTTTTAGAATCACAAATAAAAAACCGCCTCTGGGCGGTTTTTTTGTGTTTGTATCACTGCAAGTTAAAATTGCGCTTTTACAGTTTCTTTAATGCCGCAATAGCACTGTCGTAATCAGGCTCTTTTGAAAGGTTATCGACAAGCTGCTTGTAAACGATGTTATGTTCTTTATCGAGCACAAATACGGCACGGGTTAACAAGCCCATATCTTTGATAATCAAACCGTAGTTCTTACCAAAGTCACGCCATACTGAGTCAGATAAGGTCACTACTTTGTCTATATTCTCGGCTTTACAAAAACGCTTCTGTGCGAACGGTAAATCTGCGCTTAAGGTCAGCATCGCCACACTTGGGTATTCTGAAGCTACTTTTTCATTGAAGTGTTTGGTTTGAATACTACATACACCTGTGTCTAAACTTGGCACAACGCTTAAAAGCACTGCTTGGCCTCGATAGTTGTCTAGTGTGACGGGGGTAAAGTTGCCATCTACTACTTTAAAATTAGGCGCTTGTTGGCCAACTTCAACACCTTGCCCTAGTAAAGTAACCGGTTTAGACTGGGCTGAAACCTTACCTGCGTCTAAACTATTTTCTGATAAATCACCTGCATAACTAAACGTGCACACAGCGCCTAATGCAAACATTAGCGGACGTAACATAATAAAATTCCTTTAAATTAACGCATTTAACTTCAGTGTATTATACTCATGAAGTGGCTCCAAGGATTAGTACAATTTAAAATTGTAAATAACCATTAGTTTGATTAACATGTGCCTGTGACCCTATTTTTTACATATAAAAATAAGAATAAAGTTACTAGTTAATGTTTTTGCTAGTTAGAAAGTGTGGATTTAGAGAGAATATATGTCAACATCGGTATTAGTTTGTGATGATTCAAAGTTAGCACGTCGACAATTAGCACGCTCTTTACCCGATGATTGGGATATAAAAATTGAGTTTGCTGAAAATGGTGTTCACTGTATTGAGCAAATCAAAAAAATTCAGCCGGAAATTTTATTTCTCGATTTAAACATGCCTGAAATGGATGGTTACGAAGTACTGCAAGCCATTCAAGAACAAGACCTTCATGTTCTCACTGTTGTTGTATCTGGAGACATCCAACCTAATGCTCATCGACGTGTGCTTGAGTTAGGCGCAATCGACTTTATTCAAAAACCTTGTTCCGCCGAGAAACTAGCGAGTATTATTGAACATCATGGTATTAAAGATAAAGCCATGCGTGAGCGTCTTGCTAATAAGTTAGGTGAGCAAGTTGATCCCGATGTGCGTGATATCTACCAAGAACTCACCAATGTCGCAATGGGGCAAGCTGGAGACTTATTAGCGCGTCTTCTTAATGTATTCGTAAAGCTTCCTATTCCTAATGTAAATGTTTTAGAAGTCAATGAACTAGATATGGCTTTGCGCTCGATTGATGCCAATGCCGCAACCTCAGGTGTATGTCAGGGTTTTATTGGCGGCGGTGTTTCTGGCGAAGCACTATTGCTGTTAAATGATTCAAGTTTTAAAGAAATCGCCTCGTTAATGAATTATGAGGGTGGGCTCAACGATAAAGTTGAATTAGAGCTATTAATGGATGTGAGTAACATATTAATAGGGGCTATTCTGACAGGACTGTCGCACCAATTAGATATGCGTTTTAGCCAAGGTCATCCTGTGGTGCTAGGACAACACTGTGATGTATCTGATTTAGTAAAGGCGAATAAATCTCGCTGGCAACGAACGCTGGCGATTGAGATCAGCTATGGCATCGAAAATCACAATATTAACTGTGATTTGATGTTGCTGTTCACCGAGGACTCATTAAAAACCCTTAAGTACAAAGTAGCTTATTTATTAGAAGACTAAACTATGCCTGCAGCCGATTTTAATATGAATGAACTCCATTGGTTAATGGATATGTTTAATACCGTTGATGTAGGCCTAGTGGTGCTCGATAGAGACTACAAAGTATGCATCTGGAATGGGTTTATGGAAAACCATTCTGGCCTATTGCCAAGCGCGGTGAAAGATAAAGACCTGTTTGATTTGTTTCCATCAATCGATGAAAAGTGGTTTCGCAGCAAATCTGAGTCTGTGTTCATTTTAAATAATCGCTCATTTACTATTTGGGAGCAGCAGCCATATATTTTCCGTTTTAAGAATTACCGCCCAATTACCGGTAAAGCGGATCATATGTATCAAAATGCCACTTTTATTCCACTGACGACGACCACAGGTGAAGTATCGCATATCTGTATCATTATCTATGATGTAACCGATGAAGCGGTGAATAAAAAAGAGCTAGAAGAAGCGAATAGCAAGCTTGAACAAATGAGCCGTACCGATGCACTTACTAAGCTTACTAACCGTGGTTATTGGGAAGAAAAGCTACGCAAAGAATACATGCGCATAGTGCGCAGTGGCGGGTGCAGCACCTTGTTAATGTTTGATATTGATCACTTTAAAAAGGTCAATGATGAACATGGCCATCGCGGCGGTGATGAGGCGCTGCGTCATATTGCAGACTTACTGCGTAAAACTCTGCGTGAAACAGACTTAGCAGGTCGCTATGGCGGTGAAGAGTTTGCGGTAACCTTGCTTGATACTGATCATGAAGGTGCACATATATTTGCTGAGCGATTAAGAACACTCATTGAGAACTCATCAATTTACTTTGATGGCAAACAAATTCAACTGACGGTCAGTATTGGTTTTGCCTGCTTCGACGAGAAGTTTGATCGCTACGAAAAGTGGGTTGAAGCCGCCGATAAAGCCTTATATCACTCAAAAGAAAACGGCCGTAACAAGGTCACAGCTTACACAGATTTATAAACAAACAAGGGGCAATTAAGCCCCTTTTTCATAGTAATTCTATTCAGTTAAGCAGATTAAACCCCAAGTGGCGGTAAAACAAGAATATCTGTTTTAAGTAGCTTCATGACTTTTTCGGCGGTATTACCAATTAAATGACCTTTAATACCTGTATTACCCACCGAACCCATAATCACTAAGTCAGCATTTAATTTAGCTGCAACACTTGGGATCACTTGCTCAACCACACCGGCTTTGATTTTAAGCTTGTCTTTTAAGTCGTGCGCTTCGATTAAGGTTCGCTGTGCTACGGGTAGCTTTTCAAAGGCGTTAATCACTTGCTCATCTGAAAATACAATGCCTAAATCACGTAAAAACGGTGATACATGTACGGTATAACAGGCATAAAACTCGCTGTCGTAGTCTTTTGCATAGGCTAAGCCTGCTTTGATAATTGCTTCGTTTAAACAGTATTTACTCGCCTTCTCACTGCCTAAATCAAGGGCTGCCAGCACATTGGTATTGTTACGCCATTTGTTATCGGCGGCCAAATAAAGTGGCAGCGGGCTAAAGCGAATAAGCTGCCAGTCTAGCTCTGTAAATTGCGTTTCTTCGTCGATGTGGCGAGTTTTAATCACCATTTCATAATCTGACGTATCAAGCTCATTGGCTAGCCATTGTACTGGGC
>NZ_JAKGBH010000054.1:0-30247 GCF_021532515.1 Pseudoalteromonas sp. PAST1
AGAATCGATAAATGATGAAATATTGGCGAAGCTATGATTAAGGGGCATAAAAAAATCCGATGACCTGTGATCATCGGATTTTGATCCTATTATGCCAAATGTCAATTGCTTAACTGATCGGCATTGAGCTATTATGCTCGCTTTTTTGTTTTTAAATACTTACCTTGAATACCAATCCGCAATAATACTTAATCATTTTGAGGGATTAAACCTGTCGCTAACGGCGTTAAAAATTTCTGATTTAGAACAACTAAATAACGAAATTTTGCCTTGTTATCAACGAGGTTTTATTGCCTAAAAATAGGTCACTTAATTAAGCGAATTGGTATAACAAACAGTATTGAATAAATACACTTTCTTTAAATAGCCGATAAAGTGTTAGACAAGTACAAAAGGGCTCTATATAATTGAAATGACAGCGCTGTCATTGTTATTGATTGTTATTCTCAATGTTCCCTTTAACTCATTCTGCCCAGAAAAAGTTAAAAATAATTTGTACATGACAGCGCGCTTTTAGAAACACGTTAGTTTTTTAAGCTAATTTATTGTTAGGTAACAGGTTTTATATAACTTTTAGTTATGATTAATAAATGCCCAATGGAAACTAAAGCTTACAAAAATACATGTAATTTTTAGCTAATTTCAAAAACCCATCCTTTTGGTCTTTTCATCTGCAATATCACTCATGCTATATTTGCGCCGTTTATTTGTAACAATTCTTAAAAACTCAATATTAAATATTAGTTATATCAATAACTTGATTATTTTGTTGTAAATTTTTTGCACAAATTAACCAAAAAGATGTAGCACAAATGTAATTTAGAGTGTATGGTTTGTTACTAGATGACAGCGTTGTCATCATCGCTGGGCAGAAGTGATATAAAAAACCAACAAAATGATTCAAGGGGAATCCTGTGTTAGCTAAAAATTTTAAGAAAAGCTTATTAGCAGTTAATATCGGCCTCGTAATGAGTGCTGGGTTCACTGGCGCTGCGTACGCAGCAGATGAAACAAAAGTTCAAGAAGATGTTGAAGTAATTGAAGTTCGCGGTATTCGCCGTTCACTTGAAGCTTCAATGAATACTAAGCGCTTTGCTGACAGCGTTGTCGATGCTGTTTCTGCAGAAGACATCGGTAAGTTTCCTGATGGCGATGTAGGTGAAGCACTTGGTCGTATTTCAGGTGTTGCTGTTAACCGTCAATTCGGTCAAGGTCAGCAAGTGTCTATTCGTGGTGCTTCAAGCCAATTAACACGCACACTTTTAAACGGTCAAACTGTTGCATCAACAGGTTGGTATGACCAACAATCAATCGACCGTAGCTTCAACTACACGCTTTTACCACCTGAATTAGTTGGTGAAATCCAAGTTTATAAATCTTCTCAAGCTGACGTTGTAGAAGGTGGTGTTGGTGGTACTGTTATTGTTAACACTCGTAAGCCACTTGATCTTGACGCTGGTACAACTTTCTTAAGTGCAAAAGCCGACTACGGCACAATCTCTGAAGAAACAGACCCTCAAGTTTCTGGCTTATTTAGCTGGAAAAATGACGAAGAAACATTCGGTTTATTAGGTTCAGTATCTTGGGCTGAAACAAACTACCAACGTAACGGTATCGAATCACTGATCGGTTGGGGTGATATTGTTCCTACTACGTTCCAACAAGAGCGTGAACGTACAGCATTAAATGCAACTTTCCAGTATCGTCCTACAGAAAACCTAGAGCTAGGTTTAAACATCATGAGCCTTGAGTTAGATGCAAACAATGCAAATACCTCAAACTTCGTAATGTTCCCTGACGACAAAGAAGCCGCTTGTGAGCAAACAAATGCATCAGGTACATGTACTTTCTATCGTCGTACTGGTGAAGGCGCAAACCCAGGTTGGACTCAAACTTGGGCACGTATTGCGAGCATGTCATCTGACACAGCTGATTTCAGCCTTAAATACGAAGGTGAAAACTTCACATTAAAAGGTCGTTTCGGTACAACTGAATCAGAAGGTGGTACAGACCTTACTGCAAACTACGGTAACTTCATAGGTGTTCCATCTGATTACGCGGGTACTTATGATGCAACTGGTGATGTGATCAAAATTGATATCAATAACAAATACTTTGAAGCATCAGACTTTGCAGGTCCATTATCTCCAGCTGGTTGGGCACTTAAAAAACAACCTAACACAGATGAAGAAACTTACGCACAGTTAGACCTTTCATTCCCTGTTGATTTTGGTGCTATCACAGCAATCAAAACAGGTTTCCGTTGGGCTGACCATGAAGTAAAACAAGAGACTTACTCAACTACTTTAGTTGATACATTACCAACTGGTGATGGTGAGACTTACTACTCAGGTACTATGTCATCAGGTGCTGGTTTCACTTTACCAAAGCCAGATTTTGACAAAATGGTAGCAGATGCACGTGCTGCAATTGTAAGCTTCGATAATGATTCAGCTGTATACCGCTCAGGTTACGGTACAATTGAAGAAGAGAACTTTGCAGTTTACGCAATGGCAGAGTTCTCTGCAGAATCTATCCGCGGTAACTTCGGTTTACGTTATATCTCTACAGATGCAGAATCAGATTACTACGGTTTTGCAAACGGTGAGTACGAAAGCTCTCTAAGCACAGATAAAGCGAGCTACAACGACGTATTACCTAGCATCAATATCGCTTTCGATTTAGCTGAAGATGTAATTTTACGTACCTCTGCAGCACAAGTAATTGCTCGTCCTAACTACACAGATATGTTCTCTGCATCATCTTTTGCAGGTTACGCTGATGGTACAGCAAATAACGAAGTACTAACTAAAGGTAACGTAGGCCTTAACCCATTCAAAGCAACTCAAGCTGATTTAGGTATTGAGTGGTACTTTGATGGTGACGGTATGGTAAGTGCAACTTACTTCTTCAAAGACATCACATCATTTGTTACTTCAAGCCAAATCTTGAATCAACAAATCGGTGTTGTAGACCCAGATACTCAAGGTGATAACTGGACGCTATCTACTAAGCTTAATGCAAGTGGTGGCCAAATCGAAGGTATCGAGCTACAAATTCAAGATGGCTTTGACAGTGGCTTTGGTTACTCAGCAAACTACACATTCGTAGATGCACCATCAGAAGCTGAAAACTACCCAGATATGATCCCATTATTCTCAGATTCGTCTAAGCATACTGTGAACTTAGTGGGTTACTATGAAACAGATACTTACTCAGCACGTTTAGCTTATAACTGGCGTTCAGAGTACATGATCCGTGAGCTTCCTGGTTTCTACGGTAACCGTGAGCACCAATCATACGGTACTCTTGATTTCAGTGCTAACTACAGCGTAACTGATAACATTGACGTAACGTTTGAAGCTGTTAACTTAACTGAAGAAGACAGCGTACAAATCGGTGTTGCTCCTTCTGATGCAGAAGTAGTTCCTGAGCTTCGTAACGGCTACCCAGCATGGAGCTTTGAAGGTGAAGCACGCTACAAGCTAGGTGTATCACTACGTTTCTAATTTGATTTAGATAACGAAATTAAGAAAGCCCAGCTCGCACTGGGCTTTTTTGTGAGTAATACCAACCCGCAATAATACTTAGTCATTTTGAGGGATTAAACCTGTCGCTAACTGCGTTAAAAATTTCTGATTTAGAACAACTAAATAACGAAATTTTTGCCTTGTTATCAACAAGGTTTTCTTGCCTCAAACTAGACCATTTAATTAAGCGAATTGGTATAAAAGTGGGCGAGTGAAAATGATAAAAAAAATCGCAATTGTTGGTGGTGGAACAGCAGGTTGGTTAGCCGCTAACCATTTGGGTCATGCGCTTTTGCAAAGTGGCATTGAGATCACGTTAATCGAGTCTCCTAATATTGCCAGCATAGGTGTCGGTGAAGGTACTGTTCCTTCGATGCGCAACTCTTTGCAAAAGTTTGGTATCAGTGAAAGTGATTTTATCAATGAATGTGATGTTACTTTTAAGCAGTCAATCAAGTTTGTAAATTGGCTAGATAAACACAAACATGGTGCTAACTTTTACCATCATTTATTTGATCACCCACATATATTCGGTGAGGAGTTAACGCAGCAGTGGCTTGCTGAGGGTAACGGTAATGATTACGCAGACTTTGTTTCTAAGCAGCATGCATGTTGTGAAAATAACCTAGCTCCAAAAACAATTGCGACACCGCAATATGCAGGTATCAATGGCTATGCCTATCATTTTGATGCTAAAAAGTTTGCTGCTTTCTTAGGAAGCCATGCCACGCAACATTTTGCTGTAAAACACCTGTTTGCAGAAATTAAAGATGTCAGCTGTGATGAGCAAGGTTTTATTACACACCTAATTGACTCAGAAACTAACGCCTTAGAATTTGACTTTATAATTGATTGCTCCGGTTTTTCGGCTGCCTTTATTGGGCAAAAACTAGGGGTGGGCTTTGTTGATAAGTCAGATAGTTTATTAACTGATACTGCAATCACATTGCAAGTACCGACACAAAGCGATGATGAAATACCGCCTTACACTATTGCCACGGCACACCAAGCCGGTTGGATCTGGGATATTGCGCTAACAGAGCGAAGAGGGGTGGGGTTTGTTTATTCATCTAAGTATATGAGCGATGATAAAGCGCACGCTAAATTGCATCATTATTTAGGTAATAAATTTGAGCACTTAACGCCACGAAAGATCCCGATGAAAGTAGGGCACAGAGAAAAAATGTGGCAGAAAAACTGTGTCGCTATAGGGTTGTCGCAAGGCTTTGTTGAGCCACTTGAAGCAACTGCCATCTTAATTGCAGACTTTTCTGCGGGGTTATTAGCTAAACGTTTTCCGCGTACCCGAGAGGACATTAACTTAGTTGCTGATGAATACAATCAGCAGGTGAATTATGTATGGCAACAAACGTTTGATTTTATAAAAATGCATTACTGTATTTCGGATAGAACTGATTCAGCCTTTTGGCGTGATAACAAAAAAACCGACCAGTTATCAGAAAAACTAAAAAATAACCTAGCACGCTGGCAGCGCTTTACACCGGTACGCGAAGACTTTGCCAGTAAGTTCGATTTGTTCGACTTAGAAAACTACTTATACGTACTGTTTGGTATGCATTATGTACCTGCCAAACAGCAAACTAAGCAGAGCGACAATCAACAAGTTGCTAAACTTAAACAGCAGCGCGTCAATCAGCTATTAAGCGAGCTACCTAAGCACAGAGAACTGTTAGATAAAATAAAGAAATTTGGCTTACAGAAGTACTAATTTTATTAACTGAGCTGGCTAATACGTATTAGCCAACTCAGTCGATTCTAAAAAATGAGGAGATAGATAAACGACTGTTATTTAAATCATTACAGTACTTTTTGTGATTTAAAAGAGTTGCGCTATGTAATAGATTACTTTTATAAATTACGAGCCTATTGACCTTGGCTTCAACATCCACCACTTTTTCAAAAAGCGCTGTTGTTTCATTTAAATAGCCAGGATGAGTTGCGCTGTGTTTTTCTGTATCAGCAATCATGTTATGCACGCTATTTTGGTTATCAGCCGTCACTTTAATAATGTTCTCAGGTAGGTATTTATATATGCCTGTGCCACCCCATTCTTTGTCTGACAAATAATGCACTGCTGCAAATGTTTTATCATCCGTTGAATCAATATGTGGCATACGCTGCAAGGTATTTAATTCATCCGCATTTTGAGTAACTAATGAAAGTTTACAGCGGTGAAGATATAAATTATTTTCGCCGCTAGTAATGATCCCTTGCTCTAAAAGTTCGTTAACTAGCTGCTCAAAAGCTCGGTAGTAGGGCGCAGGCATTTCATCTCGTTTGCCTGGGTAGAGTGTGCCATCGCTGCCAAAAGGCTGGAAGTAGGCTGTTTCTGTAGCAAATTGATAAACTGGCTCAAGGTTGTGCAAAAAGCCATCAACGATAATAACGGTTTCATTAATTTCATCAATAAATACTTGGCTTACTTTATAGTCTTTATTTAATTGATAGCCTTCCATTATTTGCCTCAGTCATCCCGTGTTTGTTGAATATACTAACAAAAATAGTGGCTTATGCGTGATAATATTTACTTGATCGCAGCTTGTTTTTTCATCACTTAAGGTTAATTAGCAACATGAGTAAATTTGTTAATTTATAATGTACAAACTGCCACAAAATTTTCACTTCCTTTTTGTTGCCAAAACCTATAGGCTTTGGGCACTAACAGCAAAAACATATTATAAAATTAACGGAGCAGTATCATGGCGGAGCAACAAGTACAGCCTTTACATAACGAAAAACATGCCAACACTAAAATTCAAAATGGCATCAACATTGAGTTCATGAAAACTCAGCACTTAGTACCTGTGGTTGCACACGAATTTGCACGCATCGCAAATGAATTCCCAATGGCATTTGTTAAAAACAACGAATCAGGTAAATTTCAAGCAGTTGCTTTATTTGGTCTAGAGCCAGGCGAAAACCTTTTCATTCAAGACGGCAAATGGACAGCAGCATTTGCGCCTATGTCTATGACTCGTTACCCACTTGGTCTTGTTAAGCATCCAGAAGCTGACCAATTTGGTATCGTAATCGACGAAGCAAGCCCACTTGTAAGCGAAGAAACAGGTAATGCACTTTTCGAAAACGGTGAAGAAACTGAATACCTTAAGCGTCGTAAAGAAGCACTTGTTTCTTTCATCGAGTTCTCTCAGGTAACTGAAGCATTCACTAAGTACCTTGCAGACAAAGAACTACTAGTAGCTCAAACGCTAACTGTAGAAATCAAAGGTGAGAAAAAAGACATCAACGGTATCTACCTTGTTGACGAGAAAAAACTTAACTCACTAGGTGATGAAGAGTTCTTAGACCTTCGTAAGCGTGGCTATTTAGCACCAATCTACTCTTTCTTAACGTCTACTCACCAAGTAGCACGTTTAGCACGTTTAAAAGCAGCTCAAGCTTAATTTTAAACTGCTGAAAAAAAGCGCCATTAGGCGCTTTTTTTGTTTCTTTCGTCTGTTAAAGCTTGAAAACCAGCGACGAATTATTCACATTGGGCTTACAAACTAAAATAAATATAAGTGCCCCTATGTTAAAAACATTACTCACCTCAGCCATTGCGCTTAGCGCATTATCATATAGTACTTTCAGCCATAGTAGTGATCAACCTTTCGCTATTGCTATTCATGGTGGTGCTGGAACAATTGAAAAAAGCCGCTTCACGCCAGAGCAAGAAAAAGCTTACCGTGCAAAACTAAAAGAAGCCGTTGAAACAGGCTATGCTGTGCTCGAAAAAGGCGGTGAGAGCCTAGATGCCATTACTGCGGCAATTAATGTGCTTGAGAACTCGTTGTATTTCAACGCTGGTCGCGGTGCTGTATATACTTATGACGGTGCACATGAGCTTGACGCATCGATTATGGATGGTCGTACACGCCAAGCAGGAGCTGTTGCTGGGGTTAAACACATTGAAAACCCAATTAACTTGGCGCGCTTAGTGATGGAAAAATCAGTGCATGTTATGCTCAGCGGTCAAGGTGCCGAAGAGTTTGCAAAAACTCAAGGTATGCCGCTGGTTGAAAACAATCTTTTCGATACTGAAAATCGCTACAAAGCGTTATTAAAAGCAAAAGAAAAGCTCGATAAACAAAAAGTCACCAGCAAAGACTACCAAGCTGCACACAAAGCCCTGCCAGTTAATTACAAAATGGGCACTGTTGGAGCGGTTGCACTTGATAAAAACGGTAATATCGCCGCAGGTACCTCTACAGGTGGTATGACAGCAAAACGTTTTGGTCGTGTGGGTGATTCACCTGTGATTGGTGCAGGAACCTTTGCTGAAAATGAATCATGTGCAGTATCTGCGACAGGCCATGGCGAGTACTTTATTCGCTACAATGTGGCAGCTGATATTTGTGCTCGCGTAAAATACCAAGGTAAAACCATTGTGGAAGCAGGTAACGAAGTGATCCACGATGTATTAATGCCTGTAGGGGGAACTGGTGGTGTGATCATCATTGATGCTAAAGGTAACATCAGTTTGCCGTTTAACACCGCTGGTATGTATCGTGCGAGTAAATCGAATACATCACCAACGTATGTGGGTATTTTTAAAGACGAGTAATTACCTGTAACGAATCTTCAGGCAATAAAAAACCGAGTTTCACAACTCGGTTTTTTATTGCCACCAAAGTTATTGGCGATTAATTTTTACCTTGAAAGGTGTTTCATCTTGATTCGTTGAGCGATAAGGGTTGATATCTAAACCGCCTCGGCGTGTATAACGGGCATACACTTCAAGCTCTTCGAGGTTTAACTGCTGCATTAAATCGCAGTAAATACGCTCCACACATTGTTCATGAAATTCGTTGTGAGTTCTAAACGAAATTAAATATTTTAATAAGGCTTCATGGCAAATCGCTTGGCCTTTATAATGAATAATCACACTCGCCCAATCAGGCTGTGAGGTGATCAAACAGTTCGATTTTAGTAAGTGACTATGTAGGGTTTCTGAGACAATCTCATCACCATTATGGCGAAGTGAGCTGGCATCAATATCATAGCTAGTGATTTCGATATCCAGATCATCAATACATTCGCCCGGTAACGCTGAAAATGGCAAACAATTGAAATCATCAGCTTGGTATAAAGTAACGATCACCGGTGCATTTACCGCATCGGATAAGTCTTTGCTCAGTGCTTGATGTACGTCATCCGGCGTCTCAAAACGTGTTTGATTAAAGCTATTTAGGTACAATTTGAATGACTTTGACTCAATGATGTGACTGCTTTGACAAGGAAATACAAACGTTGCCACAGCGACCATTGGCTTACCCTTGCTATTTAGCCACGATAATTCATAGCCAGTCCAAATATCTTGGCCTTTAAACGGTAAGTTATCTTCGCTAACACCTAATGCATCACGGTTTAATTTACGGGCAATAGGAAACAGTAAACTGGGTGTGTAGGTATCTACATACTCTGTGCTTTTACCAAGAACACTGTTTTTCAGTTCGGGTGAGTTGCTGTAATCTGTCATCTTTACACTTTTGTAGTTACAATGGCGGCATTATACCTAAAGCCAATGAGTTTCGCAGTATGTCTGTTTCTACAAAACTAGATAAATTACATCAAGCATTTAGTGAAAAATGCCTCGAACGCACAGGAAAGCTTCCTGTTATTGAACATGATACAGCATGGCCAAGTCCCTGTGAGCAGGGCGAAGTAGATGAGCAGGGGCTTATTCAGTGGTGTGCAGTTCCACAACAACCTGCTGGCAGTTTAGAAGGCTTAGCTAAGGCACTCGAATTATCGTTTCCTGAAGATTTAAGCCCATTGTTTGGTCATGTCTATGCGGGTAATTTGTTATTGAGTATTGATGATCATCACATTGAACTGCTACAAGCATGGAATGAAGATGATTTTAGCCGCTTACAGCAAAATATTACCGGTCACGTGTTAATGAAGCGCAAGCTAAAGCAGCCAGAAACCGTATTTATTGGTCTTACAGAGCAAGATGATCTGCTGATCACTGTATTAGTCGAAAGCGGAGAGGTTTGCTTAGAGTACGTGGGTAAAAAACCACATCATGTGCTAGCGAATAGCATTAGTGAGTTTTTAGACAAAGTAACGGTGTAAATTCAATAAGCAAAAAGGGGCGATTGCCCCTTTCGTGTATCTGGTTATTACCTTTATTAGGTTATTGAAAGTCCCACGAGATATTCGAAACAATGCCACAGGGCTCACAACGAAAATCAAATAAGCCAAACCATGGCTCTGGTAATTTCCACTCGCCATCGCAGCTTGGGCAGCGACGTTTAAGCTCTGACTCTTTGTCAACGCCGCCTACACGGTATAAATAGTAATAAACTGGCTTCTTGGTTAGAAAACTAATACGTTTCGTGATATCACGACCACGGCGGTATAAGTCACTCTTGATGCTCGTTAGCTCTTCAAGCGCAGGAAATTCACAACGGGTTGCACCATTGATCTGAATTTGATCGCACGCTTGCCAGTCTTCTTGCCATTTAATGAGTGTTTTGTAATCGCCATTGGCAATGGCTGGAATGCGAAATAACGGCACAGGCAAAAAGTCATCACCACAATAAAGCGGGCTACAGGTGTGCACGTACGTGGTATACAAAATATAGCACGACGGATCATGACACATGTCTGCGCCATTTGAGTGAATGTCTTGGCCGACCACTTTAACTTTTGGTGCCAGTAAGCCTGCAGTGTTTAATTGCTCAATGCTATGTTTTACAAACGGGCTATGGTTGAGCGGATGCATCGCATCTTCGGTTGGGCACATTACACGAGTAATGAAAAATCCATCTTTTAAAACCGTTGGAAATTCATCACCAATAATTTGGCCGTTAAAACGAAGTGCATTGACCAGGCGGTTTATCGCCTGCTCAGCAAGCTCTAGGGTAGTATCTTGGTAGCAATCAAAAGTCAGATCGACAACAAACATTATTTTTTCTCAAGCAGTGCTAATAACCTATCTAATTTAGCTTCAATACGATCCAATTGACTTTCTTTTGGTGTATTCAGTTGTTCATTTGACGGGTTATTGATGAAATTATTAATTGAATCCGGATTGTTTTTATATTGGCTAACCGCAGCGATGATCACAGGCATCGGCATAGGTTGGGTTAACTTACTTTTAGTTAAGGCAACTGTTGGGGTTTTACCTTCATCAAGAAGGGTTTTAATTGCATCAAATACAACGGCATTCATTTTTGTATAAACTCTTTTATAAAGACTAAAAAGCACCGCAGTATATGGGCTGCAGTGCGCGCGTATGGTAGCAATAATAGATGTGGAGTGAAATTACTTTCCTAATTAACGAGCTAAAAGAATGTTATTTAAGCTTGTTAATTAGCTCGCAGGCGTTACTGGCGTAACCTTGCGTCTAATTCATCAATCACCTCGCTCCAAGCACCATCTTCTGCAAGTGATTCTGCTAAAAAGTGTTGCTGAGCTTCATCCCAAAAAGGCGCTTCCTGCAATAGGGTTGTATCAGACAGTTGATGAGATGTTATAAAAGCATCTATTTCACTTTCTTTGCTCGGTAAACCAAGTTGTGCAAATAGGGTCGAAATATCATGTTTTGTCGTATCCATAGTTCTGCTCCTTGTGTATGGCGATAATTATTACTGCTTGAACTTAATGATGATGAACCGCAGTTTAACTTACGCTGAATTTGTCTTTAATCACCGTTGGGTATATACCTTATAGTCTAGTACGAAAATAATAAAACAAATAAAAGGATGAGTATTTTGACAGTTGCTGAACCCGAAACCTTAAGTGTGCAATACCTGAGTGCTGAAGATATCAGCACTGCCGCAAGCCTTATTTATCAAGCCTATCATGATGATCCCGTTCTTCAGAATGTATTAGGTTTTCAACAAGATAACCCAAGTAAATATGAAACTAAATTACGTGCTTTAGTACGTGAAGAGCTAGCAAGTTTCTGGCAAGAAAAACAGCCTCTAATAGGTCTTTACTCACAAAGTAGATTAAAAGCCATTGCCTGTGTATTTGATTCGGCAAGTGAACTACAAGCTGAGCGATACTGGCATTGGCGCTTAAAACTGATGCTCAGTGCAGGTTACTTGCAAACCAATCAGCTTATAGAAAAAGAGCGTACTATTCGCGAAGCGCTTTCAAGCAAAGGCCATTATCTGTTTTTAGCCTTTATAGCCGTTGACCCACATTTTCAGGGGCAAGGTTTAGGCAGATATCTGCTACGAGGGCTTGATGATTTAGTTGAGTCAAGCAATCAAGCAAGTGGTTTAGCTGTATTTGTTACCCGCTCTGAACAGCGTGAATTCTTTAGCTCTGAAGGGTTTGAGGTGTTCAAAGCCTTGAGCTTTAACCAAGTTGAAGGTGACTTGATGTTCAAAGCTGCAAATTAAGCAAAGGACGTTTTGGAAATAGCAATGTGCGATAAGTCTCACATTGCTGTGCGTTTTATCAGTTTAATGCCTTTAAATTTGTACCTATAATTGCTTATTGTAATGATTTTAAAGGATTTATTGTTTTTGTCATTTTTGTGACTTAGAAAAAATTACTTTTTATGCCTACCAAGATATCCGCATTTCTCTAAACTTAATCATGTCAAGAAGACGCAGGTTCAATGAATGAACTGATGCCAAGGATTAGGATTATGGCAACAAAGCAAGATGCTTAGCAGGAAGCAAAGGGACAAGAGCTAGGGAAGCAAGGAAGAGCGAGGACGCTGCCAGGATGCAGTACAATCGCGGAGCGATTGAAAAGGACTGACCAAAGGATGATTTTAGCAGGAAGCTAAAGGAGCGTTTGGAAAACGAAGTGGATAGCCATTGACGGCAAGAGGACGGCACTAGGATGTGTTAAATGTTACATGAAGTAGCATGGTGGGTGTATCGGATGTATACCCGTTCAGGGGAAAGATAAAAAGGCAGCTTCGGCATAAGTAAGGATACTTAATCATGGAAGTAGCAAGATTGGGGCGTGGCTAATAGCTACGCCTTAGTTCTTTCTGGAGATTACACTTCTCGCACTTGCAATTATTCTTGTATAACTCGCAACTCGCAACTCGCAACTCGCAACTCGCAACTCGCAACTCGCAACTTAAATCTTATGTGGCGGTATTACGACACTTTTAAGTAATTCATTTTCCATGATCAAAACGCCTTGATACACGTTTTGTCCATCACTTGAAAACTCAAAAATAAATTCGCTTTTGATACCTGGTTTGCCGCTTTTTAAAATACCAAGTCGGCGTTTATTGCAAGCAACACTCATCAATTGCACATTTAATTGCTCAATTTGTCTTTGTGCATGAAGATTAGCTGCTTCGGCTACTTTTCTGTTTAACCAAAAAAAATAGATGATGCTGCCAATGATGATGAGTGTCCACAAGCCTGCCATTTACGAGAATAACCTTCCAATTGCGCGAGCGAGAGTTTCGCTACGATTTTCTTTTCTTAATAAACCTAGTAGGTGAGGGCGAATACTAGGAATTGCAACTAAATCGGTGAAAATACTCACAAACAGTTGCTCAATCTCAGTGTGGTGCGCACAGCAATCCATAAACACATGTAAGCGTTCTGGGTCTTCAAGCGTGCTAAAACAACGCCCTGCAATCGTTAATAGTACATCTGACTGGGTGTTCATATCAGAGCGTAATACAGCATCAACCAGTTGTGCAGTTAAGCCTTGCGCTGGTGTTTTTGATAAGCTTCTGAGGGCTGCTACAAGGGCGATGTCGTCTTTATTTTCTATGGCGTTTAAACCATAGGCTAACAATTGCTCTGCAAACACGGGTTCGATTGCAACATGTTCAAGCATTGCACTTAGCGGCTGTAATACTTCGACTGGTAATTGCCCCCAAGCGGCTTGTAGATTTGCTAAATTGTTGTCGTTATCTAAACGCATCGCAAAGTCTGCAATACCTTGTACTGCAACACTTTGCCAATTATCAAATCCTAGTTTGCCTGAGAAATACAGCTGCGCATATTCGTAATACTGTGAAGCACTTTGTTTAAGTAAACATTTAACCTGTGCATTAAATGCTGCTAGCTTGTTGGCGTTTGGCGTAAATACATACGGGTTGTTGTCTAATTTGCCTTCGGCATTTTCACCGGTAATTTCTGTACCAAGCGCTTCAATTACCATATTTGCGAAGTGATCACGGCTTGCGCTTACAAGACGGCTTTGCTCATCTAGTGGGAATTTTAAAAACCATACATAAGGTTCTTTAGACGCTTTTACATCCCAAAATTGAATAGCAAGCCAAGCATGACCTGCAAGCGGGTAAGGGTAAGGGATTTTTGTTTCTTCAATGGCAAGAAATTGTTTTTTGTCTAATTTCGTGATGTGTCTGCCAATATCGAAGGCACGCCAAGTGGTACCTGCTGCATCCAGAAGTTGCCCTAAGGTGGCGATCTGCTCAGTCATAAAATCTCAATTACCGTATTTAATCTATATCAGCCGCGAATTATACGCCATACCATGGCGCCTTGGAACAGGGTATACTAAGCACAAAGGTATTAAGAGTTTTACAATGCATCAACAGACTTTGGCGCTGCTGCGCGAATTAGAATCCACATTACAACGCCATTCACTTTGGCAAACAACACCGATTGACCCAAGTGCACTCAATTCTAGTGTACCGTTTTGTCATGACACCATGGCTTTTGAGCAATGGCTGCAATTTGTTTTTCTTGAAAAAATGCATACCCTCATTGCACATGCCCAGCCTTTACCCCGTAATTTTGCAATTGCGCCTATGGCTGAAATGATGCTGGCACAACACAGCGGCGGTAATGATGTGATTAACGTTTTACAAAAACTCGATCAACTTTTGAGTGATGACTAAGATGCAAGAGATTGTTAAGCCACAATTTGATGAGTTAACGATTCTGTACCGCGATGAAAATTACATTGCGATTGATAAACCATCTGGTTTATTGGTTCACCGTTCGTTTTTAGACAAACACGAAACCCAATTTGCGATGCAAATGCTGCGTGACCAAATTGGTCAACACGTGTTTCCTGTACATCGGTTAGATAGACCAACCTCAGGCGTATTACTGTTTGCGTTAAGTTCAGAAGCAGCCCGTGATATGAATCAGTTATTTATTGATGGGCAAATTGAAAAGCGTTATTTAGCTTTAGTAAGAGGCTTTTTAAACGAATCAATCTTCTTAGATAAACCTTTAAAAGAAGAGCTTGATAAAATCGCCGACAAGTTTGCTGATCAAAATAAAGCACCGCAAGAAGCACAAACGCAATTTCATTGTTTGCACCAAGCAAGCTTGCCTATTCCAATTGGTAAATACCCAACAGTTCGTTACTCGTTGGTGGAGTGTTTTCCAAAAACTGGCCGCAAACATCAAATACGCCGTCATTTAAAACATTTATCATTGCCAATTATTGGTGATGTAAATCATGGTGATAATCAGCATAATCAATTTTTTAGAGAGCATTTTCAGCTTCGTCGGTTAATGTTATTTGCCTCTGAATTAAAGTTTGTGCACCCTTATAGCAAGCAACCAATAACAATTAGAGCGCCTTTAGGCGATGCAATGTTAACGATTTGCCAGCAACTTGGCTGGCCAACAGAAGAAAAGGATTATTATGGCAACCATTAGTATTTTTGTCGGCAGTGTTTACGGCGGTGCTGAGCGTTTAAGCGAACAAGTTATTGAAGTCATTGAAAAGTCTGAGCATCAAGCGCAATTAGTTGAAAATGCCACGGTTGATGACATGCTGGCTGCGTCACATATTTTAGTGATCACTTCAACGACGGGTCAGGGCGATATTCCTGATAACTTAATCGCTTTATATAGCCAATTAAATGATCAATTCCCACTGTTAACAGGCAAGCAATACGGCATTATTGCTATGGGCGATCGTAGTTATGGCGATACGTTTTGTGGTGCAGGTCGCAGTTTTGATGAGCTGTTTCGCGATTTACAGGCAAAACCTGTTGGTCATCGTTTAGAAATTGATGCCTGTGAAGATTTTGAGCCTTGGCCTGTTACTGAGCCATGGTTAAATGAGTGGCTGACGAAAATTAGTTAATGCCTCTTATTGGCAAGTGTCTCTTAAAAGTGCTGATTGAATAAGCAATTGGCACTTTCCCCTTGGTTTTTCGAGTACAGAATCTGATATACTAAACCATCATTTTATGAGGCTGTTATGATTTCAAAAAACCAACTGAAACTAATTCGTGCATTAGGTCAAAAGAAATACCGTAAGCAATACAATCAGTACCTTGTACAAGGCGAAAAAAATGTACTTGAATTACTAAACAGTGGTTTAAGTATTGCTCATATTTTTGCGACTCCTGCATTTATTTCAGCGCATCAAACAGCGCTTGCAGCCCATCAAGTCATTGAAGCAGACGAAGACAGCCTAACTAAAGCCAGTACGCTTGTTAGTAACAACGCAGCCATTGCTGTTGTTGATATGCCAAGTCAGCAAGCATTACCAACATCAGGGCTTATTTTAGCCCTTGATGGCGTGTCGGATCCGGGGAATTTGGGCACGATTATTCGTGTTGCTGATTGGTATGGTATTAAGCATATTGTTACCAGCACAGACAGTGCGGATGCTTATAATCCGAAAACTATTAGCGCAACCATGGGTTCATTTGCTCGCGTGTGTGTCTCACAAACTGATTTAACCAGTTACTTACCTAGTTTAAACCTTCCTGTGTATGGCGCATTTTTAGAAGGTGAGAACATTCACAAAACTGCTCTTAAGCAAGATGCCGTATTACTAATGGGCAGTGAATCCCATGGTATTCGTGCTGATTGCGAAAGCTTAGTTACTGATAAAATCACTATTCCGGCTTATGGCCAAGCAGAATCGCTTAATGTAGCAATGGCAACGGGTATTATTTTAGATAATTTTAAGCGCCACGCTTAACCTTTTACCCTAAAATGGGTTAAATTGAAGAATAACAATAAAAATCGGTAAAACAATTAGATGCGCTTAAGCACCATAAAATTAGCGGGTTTCAAATCGTTTGTTGAACCCACTAAGATCCCATTCCCTGATCAGATGACGTGTGTTGTCGGCCCGAACGGCTGTGGCAAATCAAATGTCATTGATGCAGTGCGTTGGGTGCTAGGTGAAAGCTCAGCTAAAAACTTACGTGGCGATGCCATGACCGATGTTATTTTTAACGGCTCAACTAATCGAAAGCCAATTTCACAAGCCTCTGTTGAGTTGGTGTTTGATAACACCAGTGGTCATTTACCGAATACCTTTGCTGATCGAAACCAAGTGGCGATCAAACGCTTAGTGACTCGAGATGGCCAGTCAATTTATTTTCTAAATGGCAGCAAATGCCGTAAGCGTGATATTACCGACATCTTTTTAGGCACAGGTCTTGGCCCGCGCAGTTATGCGATTATTGAGCAGGGCATGATCTCGCGTTTAATTGAGAGTAAACCGGCTGATTTACGTGTTTTTTTAGAAGAAGCAGCGGGGGTTTCAAAATACAAAGAGCGTCGTCGTGAAACTCAAACCCGCATTAAAAGTACCCGCGAAAACCTTGAGCGATTGCTTGATGTAAGGCAGGAGTTGCAAACACAGCTCGATAAACTTGCAGTGCAATCAGTCGATGCAAAAAAATACCGAGAGCTAAAAGCCACTGAGCGCACCTTAAAAGGGCAAATTGCGGTTTTAAAATGGCAGAAGTTACACCAACAACAAATCGATAAAGCTGAGCAAATCAATAAACTTAAAGAGCAAATTCAGTTCTTTAGAGAAGCGCACTCTGGCCACGATGATGTTTTAGCAAGTCTTGAAAATCAGGTGCAACTTGAGCAGCAAAAACTGCAAGACGCCCAGCAGGCTCAGCATCAAACTCATACAGAGTTAACCCGCAAAGAACAGCAACAGATCAGCTTAAAGCAGCAACAGCAAACACTTAGCCAAAACCTTATCAAACAGCAACAACTGCAGTTACAAAATAAAGAGCTGCAAGAAGAGCAACACGCTTCAGCCGCCATTTTACAAGAGCAGCTACAAGAAGCGATTGAGCAAAGTTTACTGTGCGCTGAGCAAGTTGCAGAGGTTGAAGAGCAAGTTGCTCTACAGCAGCAACAAACGCAAAGCGCCAATGAGCAATATCAAAGTACCTTACAGAAAAGCCAAGCTCATAGCAGTGATATTAATGTTGCAAAGAATCAACAGGCTCACTTTGCCCAGACTGTTGCGCAACTTGAGTCTCAGCAGACACAACTTGCCGCTGAAATTAGTGAACTCGAAGCGACCCCAGTTGCAGCGCAAATTGCAGAGCAACAACAGCATATTCAAACACTGACGAAGGAGCTTGCGCAGCAACAAAGTGCGCTAAATAAGCTCACTCAAAACCTAGAACAAGCGGATAAAGAACAACAGCACTTAGAGCAGGATTTAAAGCGGGTTCAGCAGCACAGTAATGAAAATAGAGCCAGCATAGCTGCGCTTAACTCTTTGTTATCAGAGCAAACCGACAACGAAAGTGTCTCTCTATTGGCGCAGTTAAAGGTGGCTTCTGGCTTTGAGCCGCTAATTGAACAAGCCCTACTTGGCCTTGAGCATCTAAAGGTCAGTCAACATAAAGAGCCTAACAGTGTTTGGCCTGCAGCTGATGATGAGTTACCAAAAGAGTCATTAGCTAATTATATCGAATCGGGTGCTTACCCTGATTTATTAGCACGGTTTGCATTTCAACCTTGTTTTGATGACGCTATTTTGGCGGATCCATATTGGCTGGCTGTGATTGATGAAGAGGGCTGTATGCATGGTCGTAACTTTCATACCGATGCCAATAAAGACGCCGACAATTCTTTGCTTTTAAAGCATGCTCAGCTAAGTGATGCACAGCAGTTAGATGAAGAACTCAACGAGCAATTAGAAACTAAGCAGCAATTGCTAAATGAGCATCTAGCTCACAAGAAAACGCTTATCGCCGATAAAGAGCAATACAGAGAGCGAATTCACCAAGCGGCTCAGCAGATTGCATCGGCCAGCACTCGACGCGATATGCTATTAGAGCAGCAAACCCAGTGGCAAAACCAGCTTGTTAAGTTACAACAGCGTCAAACCTTACTGGCTGAACAAAAGCAAAATGCTGACGAACAGCAACAAACGCAGCAGTGTTTACTTGAGCAATTGTTAGAGCAGCAATTAGAACTTGAAACTGAGTTAGAGCAAGCAAAACACCAACAAGGTGAGGCAAATAACCGCTATCGCCAAGTGGCTTCTATGCTTGAGCAATATAAAACGCAAGCCCATCAAGCTAATTTGACTGAACAAAAAGCTCGCAGTGAGTGTCAACTTAGCGAAACCAAACTTCAGCATGCAAATGCCGCCCAAAGTGCTGCCAGTGAAGCTGTATTAGAGCTCAACGAGCAACTAGAAGAGCTAGTGATCCCGCTTGAAGAAGTAGCAGAGCAAATTATGCTATTGCTTGAAAAGCATCAACAAAGTGACGTTGAGCTGAAAAACTTGCAAGCGGCCTTGAGTCAAGCTAAAAAGGAGCTTGCTGATAAGCAAACAGCGTTGAAATCATCGCAATCTGAGTTGGTGACGTTACAAGAGCAGTTGCAAGCATTAGCGCTGGATGAGCAAAGTTTAATCGTGAAGGCGCAAGCTGCGTTAGAGCCACTTGAAGAACTGGAACAAAATTTAAAAACAGTACTTGAAGAACTGCCTGACAATGCCAATTTAAATAGCATGCAAACGAGGCTTACAAAAACCACGCAAGCATTAAATGAACTTGGCGCGGTGAACTTAGCGGCAATAGATGAGTTTGAGCAGGCTAAACAGCGCAGCGATTATTTAAATCAGCAGCTTGATGATTTAACACAAGCGTTAAATACCCTTGAAGGGGCGATTCAAAAAATCGACCGAGAAACAAAAAATCGTTTCAAGGCGACCTTTGAACAAGTAAATACAGACTTTGGGGAGTTATTCCCAAAAGTGTTTGGTGGCGGTAGTGCTTACCTTGAATTGACCAGTGATGATCTACTTGAAAGTGGGGTGAGCATCATGGCAAGGCCACCAGGCAAGAAAAATTCGACAATTCACCTGCTTAGTGGTGGAGAAAAAGCGCTGACCGCATTATCATTGGTGTTTTCAATATTCAGGCTCAATCCAGCTCCATTCTGTATGCTAGATGAAGTGGATGCGCCATTGGATGATGCGAATGTGGGTCGTTTTTGCCGTTTGGTAGAAGAGATGTCACAATCAGTACAATTTATTTATATCAGTCATAACAAGATTGCTATGGAAATGGCAGGCAGATTGACCGGTGTAACTATGGCTGAACCAGGTGTATCACGTATGGTCGCTGTAGATATAGAACAAGCTGTGCAAATGGCACATGCATAAAATTTAGGCATATCAAATAATAAAGGTGAGGGGATGGCCGAAGAATTAAGATGGGCTTTAATCGTAATCAGTGTATTTGTCATTGGTGGTTTATTAATTCACGGCTTATGGTCGGTGCGTAAAAAGGACAGCCCAGATACGCCTTCAGTTGAACGGGTTGAACCGAACGAAACAACCAGCGAGGTTCAAGAGCCTGCAACTGCAAAACCGCAAGAACGTGATGAGCCAGAGTTTGGTGATTTAAGCTTTTCAGCAGAAAGTCACGACGAACCAGCTGTTTCAGAACAGGTTGTTGAAGAGCCTGAAGCTAAGCAACAAGAAGTTGAAGAAGAGCCAGCAGATGCACAAGCTCCAACCGATTTCATTATTGTGCATTTACAAATGCCAGAGGGCTTAACAATGGATGGCAGCCAATTATTGCCAGCCGTTAATATGTTAGGCTTTAAGTATTCTGAAGAAGGTTTCTTTAACCGTCACTTAGACCCAGCAGGCACAGGCCCGGTGTTATTCCGTTTAGTGAATATGTACAACCCAGGCACGTTCGATATTGATAATATGGAACAGTTCAGCACTGCAGGTGTTAGTTTATTTATGACCTTACCATGTGATGGCGACGGTCTAAGTGCATTCAACATGTTGCACAGTGCAGCTAAAAAGCTAGCCGATGAATTTGGTGCAACGATTTTAGATAGCAACCGTGAAGAAATGACGGTTGAAAGCGTTCGTGAGTATGTTGAGAAAGTTCGCAGCTTTTCATCATAATCGCACACACAGAGTATAAGTATTAGGCCACTTGGCGTTAAGTCGTCTAAGTGGCTTTTTTATGTAGATTTTTGAGGTTTTCATGTCCAGCCCTATCTTTGAGCAAATTAGCCAACTTCGTGCCCAGTTAGAAGAGCATAACCATAATTATTATGTGCTGGATGCACCGAGCATTCCTGATGCTGAATATGACCGTTTAATGCGCGAATTAAGCGCCCTTGAGCAAGCTAATCCAGAGTTTCAAAGCCCTGACTCTCCGACTCAAAAAGTCGGTGGCGCAGCACTTGATAAGTTTGAGCAAGTCACTCACCAAGTGCCCATGCTGTCACTTGATAATGCCTTTTCAGAAGAAGAGTTTGCTGCATTTAACCGCCGTATCAAAGAGCGTTTAATGGATAACAAAGAGCTGACTTTTTGTTGTGAGCCAAAGCTTGATGGTTTAGCGGTATCAATTATTTACCGTGATGGGGTTTTAGTTCAAGCAGCTACCCGTGGCGATGGCAGGGTAGGTGAAAACATCACCCAAAACGTGAAAACAATTCGTAATGTGCCGCTTAAGTTACGTGGCGATGATTTTCCAGCAGAGCTTGAAGTGCGCGGTGAAGTATTTATGGATAGCGCTGGTTTTGCCAAACTAAACAGTGAAGCCGAAAAACGAGGCGACAAAGTCTTTGTTAACCCGCGTAATGCTGCTGCTGGTAGCTTACGACAGCTTGATTCTAAAGTAACAGCAAAACGTCCACTGATGTTTTATGCCTACAGCACTGGGCTTGTTGCCGATGGGCAGTTACCAGAAGATCACTATCAACAGCTTGCTAAACTTACCGATTGGGGTTTACCACTTTGCCCAGAAACAAAACTGGTTGAAGGCCAGCAAGCTGCACTTGATTATTACCAAGATATATTGACGCGTCGAAGTAGCCTTGCCTACGAAATTGACGGTGTGGTAATAAAAGTTAACGACAAAAAACACCAAGAGCGTTTAGGCTTTGTGGCACGTGCGCCGCGCTGGGCAATTGCTTTTAAATTCCCTGCGCAAGAAGAAATCACCCAATTACTTGATGTTGAGTTTCAGGTAGGGCGCACTGGCGCAATTACCCCTGTAGCACGATTAGAGCCGGTATTTGTGGGTGGCGTAACGGTATCTAACGCAACGCTGCATAATGGTGATGAAATTGCCCGTTTAGGCGTTAAAATTGGCGATACGGTGATTATTCGCCGTGCGGGTGATGTTATTCCGCAAATTACCCAAGTTGTCCTTGAGCGTCGCCCTGACGATGCGAAAGACATTGAATTCCCTGCTACCTGCCCAATTTGTGACTCACATGTGGAGCGCATTGAAGGTGAAGCGGTTGCCCGCTGTACCGGTGGTTTAGTGTGCCAAGCGCAGCGCAAGCAAGCAATTAAACATTTTGCGTCACGTAAAGCCCTTGATGTTGATGGTTTAGGCGACAAAATTGTTGATCAACTCGTTGACCGTGAGCTTATCAAAACACCTGCTGATTTATTTATCCTTAAACAAGGGCATTTTGAATCACTAGAGCGAATGGGTCCTAAGTCTGCTAAGAACTTAGTTAATGCGCTGCAAGATGCTAAGCAAACAACCTTAGCTAAATTCCTATACTCGTTAGGTATTCGCGAAGTGGGTGAAGCAACCGCGCAAAACTTAGCAAACCACTTTTTAACACTAGAAAAAATCACTCAAGCAAGCGTTGATGCGTTAACTGAAGTAAGCGACGTGGGTGAGATCGTTGCCAAGCATGTACGTGGCTTCTTTAGCGAAGAGCACAATATGGCAGTTGTAAATGCGTTAGTTGAGCAAGGTATTCACTGGCCAGAATTAACCGCGCCAAGTGCCGATGCGCAGCCATTAGCGGGCTTAACTTACGTGCTGACTGGCACATTAAGCGAGCTTAACCGTAATGATGCAAAAGCGCGTTTACAAGCGTTAGGTGCAAAAGTATCGGGTAGTGTATCGGCGAAAACGGATGCACTGATTGCAGGTGAAAAAGCAGGCTCAAAATTAACCAAAGCACAAGACTTAGGTATTGATGTGTTAACTGAGGCTGACCTTATTGCGCTTTTAAGTGAGCACAATGGATAGTCTATTGCAGGCATTGTCGTCAGTTACTTTAACAATTGGCAGCTGGCTGCAACCACACCTTTACAATATTTCATTATTGCTGGTGGTGTGTTTTATATCCTTGTATGCAAACGATATTATTAAAGTGACCAAGCGCTTTGTCGCGCGTCGTCACTTTATTATTCGCGTGCTTTGCTTTGTGCTGGTTACTGGGTTTGGTATGGGCTTACTTGTGGTATTTGTAACTCCATTTTTAAGTAAGTTGTTAATGCTACTTGGTGTTAAATGGCTTGCGCTTACACTTACAGCTGCGTTTTTGGTACTTGGCATCATTGCCGATAAGAAGAACCAAATATGAATCGCTACGGTCCAGAATACTGGGATAAACATGGCGCTTATCGAACCCCAATGGCGTTTCATTTAACGTTGTTAGTGTTGTTACGCAGTTACTTTATTTGGCTGATGGCGGCGCTCAGCCGTCGCCCTGATTTAGATATCATGTCGCTGTTTTTTAAATCGAAAAGTGATTTCTTTACAGCCATTGCCATAGCTGCAATCGCCTTATTACCAGCGGTGATCTTTTGTTTACGCCGACCTCAAGAAAACGCCGAAAGTGCAAAACGTCTGTCGTCTATTTGGCGATTTATGCGCTGGCCATTAATTTTGTGTGCCATCACGGATTTAAGTTGGTTAACCTATCAGGCTGCACACAGTCATTATCAGTTTTCGTTTTTCTTAGCGTGCCAAATGGTGCTGGTATTATGGGTACTGTTATATCTATTAAAAAGCAGATATTTGTCGGTCTTTTTTAATGATTGGCCGGATCCAATTGAAAAGAAATAGGGTAACACTATGTTGGCAATTAATAAGCTTTTAGCAAAAATTTCACTCACTATCGCGCTGGTATTAATTGCTTTATGGGTATTTACGCCACTTTGGCACAGTGCTGCATTTTCGTTGTTTGTTATGCTGTGGGGCTTTATTACTTTATCAAGCCTTTATCGAGTAACTCCGTTATTTGTAGCGCGTAATCCCATTACTGATTTACTAAAGCGTGATGTAAATCAGCTAGCGCTGATAAGTCTGGCTGGTTTATTCGATTTTAAACGCAAAGCTGAGTTTGTTTTAATTGGCCAAATTAAGCAGATTGAAATCGGCGAAGGTATAATCCATGTAACGGATGTCAACGACCAGCAAATAACTGCAGTATTGAGTGTTGCTAGCAGCCAAATTAATAGCCATTTAGTACAGCTACTTTCTGAGCGTGAACGTGCACAAATAGATATCCGGCTGCAAACACATTAATCACTAGACGCATGTTGCTTGCCCTTAGTAGGGCTTGTGATGTACTGTGCAACTGTTGTATTCAACCCTGAGGGAGCACTATGTTAACTTGGCAAGATATTTTAGAGTTTGCCCATAACGGCAACCCAACACCTCCAAGTCGAGTCGAAAAATCGCCATCTGAATGGCAAGCTGAGCTCGAACAAGATGCATTCTATGTTACCCGCTTAAAAGGCACCGAACGTCCTCACAGCTCTGATTCATGTACGATATTTGAACCTGGTCAATATGCGTGTGTATGTTGTGACAACTTACTATTTGACGGTGATGAAAAGTTCGATAGTGGCACCGGCTGGCCGTCATTTACTCAGCCAAGCAGTGTTGAAAGCATTGCCTATATCGCGGACTCTAGCCATGGTATGCAGCGTATTGAAGCTATTTGTAATGTTTGCGATGCACATTTAGGACATGTATTCCCCGATGGCCCGCCGCCAAGTGGTTTACGCTATTGCATGAATGCCATAGCGATGAAAAAACGCGACTAATGCGTGTTTAACCCATACTTAATCTAGGTACTGGGCAATGATGAAAATAAGGTGCTCACGGTGAATTGGCTTACTAATTATGTAGTCTGTCAAAATACTGGATTGCGCCTTATCGTCTTTTAATACCGATGCTGTAACCGCAATGATTGGAATATGCTTAAAGCGATCATCACTACGAATTAGCTGACTTGCTTCTAATCCACCCATCACTGGCATCTTTAGATCCATAATGATCAGATCAGGTTGGTTCTCTTCTACCTTTTTCAAGGCCTCTTCACCGTTTATTGCTGTATCTATTGTAAAGCTCCAGCGTGATAGAAATGACTCCAAGTACTCACGGTTGTATGGAATATCATCAACTATCAATATACGAGCTGGATTAAAATGATAGCTAGAAATAGCAGGGTAATTTCGATGTTTAACCTCTGTTTTTGATTCGGCAAATTCTATATTTGGTAGCAATACAATAAACTCGCTACCTTTATCTTTTTCACTAATTACAGATAGTTCACCACCCATCAATTTTATAAAGCGATGAGATATAGCTAAACCGAGTCCAGTGCCACCAAATTCAGAACTGCGTTGCCCTTGAACTTGCTCAAAATCATTAAAAATCAGCGCTTGTTGATCGGTTGGGATCCCCTTGCCAGTATCTTTGACATGAATTTTTATATTAATGTGGCCATCATTTTCACGTTCTTCAAAGTCAAAGTGAACTTTAACGCTACCATGTGAGGTAAATTTAATCGCATTACTGATCAAGTTTGTCAGTACCTGTCGAACTTTATTGCTATCAAGTAAAACAGGGGTTTTAAATTCAGGGTGTGAAGTGATCTGTAAATCTAGATCCTTTTGAGCGCTGAGCTGCAAAAACATCATACTTAGTTCATGGCACATCGTCGGAATTTCGACCCTTTCCATGTCCAGCTGCATTTTTCCTGCATCAATTTTAGATAAATCAAGAATATCATTGAGGACGTTTAGCAAAGAGCTGCCAGAGATCGAAATGGCTTCTAAATAGCGGCGTTTATTTTTATCAGTTTCACTGTCTTGGAGTAATTGGCTGAAGCCTAATACTGCATTAAGCGGTGTTCTTAGCTCATGTGACATATTCGCTAAGAACCTGCTCTTAGCTTGGTTTGACTGCTCGGCTTGCTCTTTGGCATCCAAGTATTCTTGAGTTCGTTTTGCAACGGTTTCTTCTAATTGACTATGTTGCTCATGCATGCTGTTTATTTGTTGTCTTACTGCAGCACGCATCATTTTAAAACCACTGGCAAGAGTGCCAATTTCATCACGACTTTTAATATTTATTGGGCAATTTAGATCGCCAGTGGTAACTGCATGCGAAAACTCAACTAATTGCTCAATAGGCTGTAAAATAATTCGGCGTATAATGATATAAGCAATGAGTAATGCAGTAAGTAAGTAAATTGCGAACAGTGATACAGCATTGCTGATAATTGATTTAGTTTTTAATGTTAAATCAATATCTGAAAAACTAACAATAACATAGCCAATATTTTCATCTTGGGCGTTATTGATTGGAACTGCTACAGCATATTGTTGATCTAAAGTGATGATAGAATTTTGTTTTGGATTGAGCTGCTTTATTATCGTTTGATTTGTTTCTAAGGTATCGACTTTGCTGTAATCAGGGTGAGCGGCAATAAAGTTATTCTGATCGATAAAGTAGATTGTCTTTAAATCATCAAATGTATTATTTGCCAGAATACCTTTAAGAGTGATGCCTTGAATTTTTAAAACCCAACTACCTACTGTATTGTCTTTTGTAAGGGTCTTTATCTCTGAGAGCATAGGTGAAACGATGGCATTAGCTTTTTCACTCATATTCAGCAAGGTTTGCTCTTTTAACTCAATAACATGTAAAGTTGTACTTACCCCTAAAATCAACGTAATAGTAAACCCAATAATGAGTAGGATTTTATGAGCAATACTGACTCTCATTGTTTATTTTCACTCCTTGTCTGTAATGCCCGCATATTAACATTAATTTTTGCATCAGTAGCTTTTATTGATTGCTTTATGTCTGCTCCATAAAAAATTTGACTAAATGTTTGCGATATAAGCTCACCGACAACTGGAAACTCAACCATCCCAGCTTGCAAACGGTCAGGAGTAGCATGCTCAAATACCCATAACATGGCTTTATTAAAGCCTGGTTTGTTTACGAGAGTAAATAGTTTCTCGTGCCACACCTTTTGTCTTGGCGGTGAGCCGCCTGTACTTAATAATGCCGCTGTTTGCTCACTGGTTGCCCACTGAATAAATAACCACGCTGCTTTTTTTTGATTTGATTGGTTATTAATTGCGAATGCCCAAGACCAAGGAGATGTTTCACGGGCGACTGGACCGGCTGGTAACGGCGCGGCTTCCCATTTATTCCAAATATCTGATTCTTCAGCGGTATCTATTTCATTATAAAAATGAGAGGCTAAAAACGCCGAAGCAAGTTGACCTTCTTTAAATAGTCGACGAATTTCATAAAAGTGCAGCAAGCGACTGTTATCAGGATTGCCGAATCCCGTTACAAGGTCTCGGTATGCTTGCAGACTTTGTGCTGTTTGAGGGCTATCAAAAACAGACTGACCTTGCGCGTCAATTACTTCAGCACCATAAGCACGCATAATGGGTAACACTGTCCAAGTGTTTAATCCTGCACCTGGCAGAGTTCGGGAGGCAAATGCGTGCATGCCATTTAAAGATGGGGTGCGGTCAATTGCCTTTTGAAGCTTAATTTTAGTCTCTTGTAGTTGCTCGTACGTGTCGGGTACCGCTAAGTTAAAGTGCTCGAACAGATCTTTACGATAAAAATAAATCGGTGCAGAAAAATCAAATGGTAACGAGTATAAAGCGCCGTTGATTTTACAAAGAGCCAAGCTACGTTCGCTAATATCTTCTAACTGATACCAAGCTTTGTCTGTGAGTTTTGGGTTATCAATATAGGGTTGTAGGGGATCTATCCAGCCTCGACTTTGTGCTTCACCCAAAAAGGTTATACCCATTGGCAGTACATCATAGAGGCCTGTATGCATACTTAAATCTTGGTGGCGACGAACACGCATTTGAGATTGTTCTAAGGCATGAAAACCTACAGATATCCCTGTTAACTCTTCAAATAGAGGGATATATGGTTTTAGGGCCAAAAATGCAGGCTGCTCATCTGCTAATATGTTGATATGTGTACCAGACTCACTTTGCCAGTTTATTTTGGCTTGCTGCCAATATTGCAACATTGCAGAAGCTGAACAAATAGGGCTTGTAATTATGAAAGATGCAATAAGGAGATGCTTTATTAATTTCAAAAAGATGCTCCACGAAGAGGTTATTCAGAAAGCTTGATATTTAACTTGGCAGCTTGTGCTTTTATTTTATCAAACCTCATAGCTTGTTCATCTTCTAAAGACTGAGACGCTAAGAGGGTGTAGCACTTTCTTGCAAGCATTAAGTTGAAAGACTGCCCTTGACTGTTTGTGTCAAATAAACACTGTAGCAGATTTAACGCAATACTGGCATTTTTAGGCATAATTCTAAATGCTTGTGTGAATGCCTCAAGCGCAGTATTGAGCTGGCCTTTATTAAACTGCGTTACAGCGTGGTTATTGAGCTCTTTCGGGCCAAGCTTAATATCACGTCGCTCAGTTTGCTGTTGTTGAATATAACGTAAATACACCGGATCGCTTACTGACGGGTGGCGTTCACAGTGAGTTATTATTTGGTTAAACAGCATCTGTGCTTTATGGTGAAAACCAAGCTCATGAAACGCTTTCGCTTTATCGAGCGCTCCATCTACAGAACGAATCTGAGTGTCACTTTCATCAAGTTGATTGATAAGTGCTTTAGCTTTTTGATGTTCATCTTTTAAATAATGTAAACGTGCGTTAAGAACATCAATTTGTGTTTGATTATTACTATTCGGAAATTGTTTTTTTAAATCACTCAAATATTGATTTGTTTGTCTTGAAATGCGATTAACTTGATCGGTTTGATCCGTCGTTAAGGCAAAATCAATCCCTGCACGAGCCGCATTTAGGTACACATCAGGGTTGTCGTGAATTGAGTGTTTAGCATAACTAGCTATATCTTTTTGGGTTAAATAATTTTTCTCGTAGTCATGATTAAGTAATGAAACATGGCTAAGCGTTTTTTGCCTCTCGATATTGCGAGGTGCAATTTCAACAGCTTGGCTGAAAAAAAGCTGTGCATCATCAAATTTATTGAGCTTTATCTCTAACTTTCCGAGTAAATCCAGAGCTACTAAGCGTGTTTCACTCCTTTGTAGCATAGTCCTCAACATTCTATGAGCGAGAATATGCTCATTATTTGCAATTAAAGCTTCCACTAAACCAACTTTTGCCCATGTAAATTTTTGAATATCGAGCACAGATTTGAAAAATGCTTTGGCTTGTTCATTTCTGTTTAAACGAAGTAGGGCATCGCCTTTTAATCTCAATAAAATCGCACTGTAACTATTCGATTTGTTTTGTAGTAATTGATCAATGCTCTTTATAGCTTTTGAGTCGTTTTCATCATCAATCAACTGGTATATATTTTTTAGATGATGCTTTCGCAATAAAACTTTTTCAATTCTATTTTTTAAGTCGTAAATAGTAAAAGGTTTAACAAGAAAGTCATCCGGCTGCAGCTCTAAAACACTATGAACCAAAGAACCACTGGTTTCTGCAGATATAAATATAAAACCTGTGGAGTTTTTAATTAGGCGTTTAACTTTAAGTTCTTCATAAAGCTGATAGCCATCCTGGTGTTTACTTAGATTAAAAGAACAAACAATGAGATCAAACTGTTCTATTTGACACTGTTCTTTGGCAGCAATAGCGTGTTCTGCAAATCGCAACTGACGAAACCCCAATCCCTCTAGAGACTGCTTCATATAGCTTTGAGCAAGTGCTTGCTCTTCGACTATTAATATTTTGGCTTTCGAAAAAATCTTTGCGGGCATTAGACTTGCGACCGAGTATTGTTAACAGTGACTATAATAAACAGTCTAGCTGCTGACAAGGCAAATTACAGCTTTTGCAACGATTTAAAGTTTAGCTTTGGGTTATATCAATAAAGGGGGTAGTGAGTGATAGATATTAGAAGTTAGATATTAGAAGTGATTGTTATATGTGGTGGGTCGTACTGGACTTAACCATCGAGCCAGTGTTTTGTAAAGAGTGGCGATGCTTTTGAAAACTAGATATAAAATAAGGAGGTTTTATATGTGGTGGGTCGTACTGGACTTGAATCATCGAGCCTGTGTTTTGTAAAGAGAGGCGATGCTTTTGAAAACTAGATATAAAATAAGGAGGTTTTATATGTGGTGGGTCGTACTGGACTTGAACCAGTGACCCTCGCCTTGTAAGGGCGATGCTCTCCCAACTGAGCTAACGACCCACATATAAATTTTTTGAAGATTAAATGGTTGGTCTTACTGAACTTAACCACCGAGCCTTTTCGTTGTAAAGAGTTGCGATGCTCTTTGCTCCAAAAAGTAATGGTGGGTCGTACTGGACTTGAATCATCGAGCCTGTGTTTTGTAAAGAGAGGAGATGCTTTTGAAAACTAGATATAAAATAAGGAGGTTTTATATGTGGTGGGTCGTACTGGACTTGAACCAGTGACCCTCGCCTTGTAAGGGCGATGCTCTCCCAACTGAGCTAACGACCCACATATAA